>VGWZ01000079.1 GCA_016873595.1 Nitrospira sp. | reverse complement strand
TTAATATTACATTACAGAACTCCATACAACATATAAGCTTGATAAGCAGGACTGTCTTTCGCTTACTACGATATTTTTCGACAGTTCTAAGTTCTTTCTGCTATCGCCTCGAAACTCGTCCCGAAAGTTTTCGGGACTCAAACAGTCGAGGCTATGGATGCTACAATTCGCTAAGAACTGTTACCGAAAAATCTCTGATATCGCTCAAGCCAGCCCTGCTTATGCTAAACTTAGCATAATTCAGTTATAAAAAGAGTAATGTGTGATAGGTGAAGAACTAAAAAATTTTCGGTCGGGCTATGTATCTATCATTGGACGACCCAATGTCGGTAAGTCTACACTCCTGAATTCCATTCTCGGTGAAAAGGTCGCAATTGTTACAACAAAACCGCAGACAACAAGAAACAGGATTATCGGGATAAAAACGCTCCCCGGGGCACAGATTATCTTTATTGACACACCCGGAATCCATAAGCCAAGGCATAAACTTGGCGAAGCAATGGTGAAAACTGCTCTTGAAGCATTAAATGAAGTTGATATTATTTTATTCATGGTCGAACCACGCTCTCCTGAGAAAGAAGATTTATCCGTCATTGAGATGTTGAAGAAAGTTCGTTCTCCTGTTTTCTTGTTGATAAACAAAATAGATACAATCAAGAAAACAGACCTTCTTCCGCTCATAGATCACTTCAAAAATCTTTACTCATTTAACGAGATAATTCCTTTTTCTGCATTGACACAGGACGGGATGAGCCTGCTTATGAAAAGAATCTTTGACTATATGCCCAGTGGCCCTAAATATTATCCTGATGAATTTATAACTGACCAGCTAGAAAGATTTATGGTTTCAGAGATAATCAGAGAAAAGGTAATGGAAATGACAGAAGAGGAAGTGCCTTATTCAGTTGCTGTTGAAATTGCTGAATGGAAGGAAAGAGAAGATGGTCTCGTAGTAATCAGCGGCAATATTTATGTTGAAAGAGAAGGTCAGAAAGGTATTATAATAGGAAAAAGAGGTGCTATGCTCAAATCCATAGGAAGCGCTGCAAGAATTGACATTGAAAGACTCCTCAATACAAAGGTTTTTCTCGAATTATGGGTAAAGGTTAAAAAAGACTGGCGCAACAATAAAACAACCATGAGGGAATTAGGATATCAATAGATGTTAATCGAGATGAAGGTTGAAGGTCTGCTGTTTGATCCCCGTAGTAGTATGTATATCCTCCTTTTGAAAGAAGTGAATGGAGACGGGACCCTCCCCATCTGGATCGGTAAACCTGAGGCTGATTCAATAGCACTTGCGTTAGGGAAAGTGGTAACCCCACGACCTCTTACCCATGACCTTGTAAAAAATATAGTTGATAGCCTTAAGGTAAAAGTAACGAAGATCATCGTCACGGAAATTCTGGACAACACATACTATGCACTTGTCTGCATCAGCGACGGGAAAAAAGAAACCTTAGTAGACTCACGACCGAGTGATGCGGTCGCAGTTGCGTTAAGAGCCAATTCCCCTATATTTGTAGAAGACAGCATAATGGAAAGAAAAAGCGCAGATGAACTCGAGGAGTGGCTTAAAAATCTCAGACCTGAAGACTTCGGAAATATTATCTAATGCTCCACAGGACCGAAGGTATTGTCTTAAGAACCACTTCCTTTGGTGAAGCAGACCTTCTCGTCACCTATCTTACCTCTGATTTTGGAGTTGTCAAGTCATTTGCAAAAAGCCCCCGGAAGATCAAAAGCAGGTTCGGGAGTAGTCTTGAACCTCTTGTACAATCGAGGATTTCTTTCTGGGGTAAAGAAGATACCTCACTTCCAAGATTGACTCAGTCGGATATCATTCACTCATTCCAGTCAATAAGGGACACCCTGAGTTATTTTCTGAAGGTATCAGAAATAATTGAACTCACCCTGCATTTTATCCCTGAGAGAGAGGCAAACAAAGAGGTGTATTCTTTATTTTTAAATGCCTTATACAATATTGAAAATAATTTCAATAAGAATTTGGCGATTATTCACTATAAAATAAAATTTCTTGAGCTCACTGGATATGTTCCCAAGCTTGACGCCTGTGGAAGATGCGGGAGAAAAGGATATTGTTTTTATGTAGCCCATGGAACCATCCTCTGTGAGACCTGCTCAGCCGGGATGGTCTCATCAGCGAGACTTTCACCGGGAGTGGTAAAACTCTATAAAGATTTGCTTACCTGGGATACGACGAAAATAAATCGAATTCGGCCTTCAAAGATGCTTCTTTCAGAGCTTTCCAGCATTATAGATATGCATACACACCATATACTCACAAAACCACTGAAGTCGAGTGAATTTATTCTCTTACTGTCCGAATAATTTTATCTTTGTATTGTCAGGATCTTTTGAAAATTTCTCTTTGAAATCACATAATACTTCGGGTAATATAGTATTTCAAAGCGTTTCTTTTGAGCGTATCAGATTTTTTAGACCGAGTGTGATGAAAAAATATACTTTTATATGAAATTTAAGAATGCAAAAAAACTTTTTTAATCCACAGTCAATTGCAGTCATCGGGGCATCGAGAACACCGGGGAAGGTGGGGTATGATATCCTTAAAAATATACTACAGTATGGCTATCAAGGAGCTGTGTATCCCATTAATCCTGAAGCACCAGAAATCTTAGGCGTAAAGGCATACCTTTCCATTCTGGATATACCAGGTGAAGTTGGACTGGCTGTGGTCGTAGTTCCACCTCCCAAAGTTGGAGAAGTTATTTCTCAATGCGGAGCAAAAAAGATTGACTCTGCCATAATCATCACTGCTGGTTTTGGTGAAAGCGGATCTGAGGGGACTAAGCTGGAGGATGACCTGGTACGAAGAGCAAAAGAATCAGGAATGAGGTTTATCGGTCCCAATTGTCTTGGTGTGATAGATACCCACTCAAGAGTGAATGCCTCATTTGCTGCGGGCATGCCGGCTACTGGAAGTATCGGATTTTTCTCCCAATCAGGTGCACTTTGTGTTGCTGTCCTCGATCGGGCACTGGCTGAAGATATAGGTTTTTCAAAATTCATCAGCATGGGTAATAAAGCAGATATCTCAGATACAGACATTATGCTTGCCTTAGCTGAGGATGACAATACCAAGGTGATTTTAGGATATATTGAAGGGGTAAAAGACGGAAAACAGTTTATGGAAGTTGCCAGCCAGGTCTCTAAGAAGAAGCCACTCATTATATTGAAGTCAGGCATTACCAGCTCAGGAGCACGAGCAGCTTCTTCTCATACAGGTGCACTTTCAGGCCGTGAGGCGTCTTTTGATGCTGCCTTTAAACAGAGTGGGGTCACTCGAGCACATTCATTTGCTGACCTATTCAATTATGCCCTTGCTTTTGCGGATCAACCTCTCCCTCAGGGTCCTAATATAGTCATAATAACGAATTCCGGTGGACCGGGAATACTCGCAGCAGATGCAAGTGACCGATCTGGTCTTCAGCTCATTTCCTTACGTAAAGAAATAGTAGATAAGCTCAGAACTTTTTTGCCATCTTTTGCATCATTCTATAACCCCGTTGACATACTGGGAGATGCGAGTGCAGAAAGATATGAAAAAGCCCTCACCACAGTATTAGAGGATGATAAGGTCAATGGTGTCATAGTACTTTTGACACCTACTGCAATTGTGGATGTAGAGGCTACTGCAAAAGCAGTTGCTTCTATCGCCAATTCAACAGACAAACCTATACTTACTTCATTTATGGGCAAGAAAAGGGTTGAACCTGGAGCGAAGATTCTCATGAAGTCTCATGTTCCCAATTATAGTTATCCTGAAGAGGCTGTTTCATCATTGAACGCGATGTATCATTATCAGTTATGGATAAATCGACCTGATAAAACCTATGCCCGTGTTGATGATTTAAAGGAAAAAGTTTCATATATCTTTGAAAAGGTTAAGGGAGAAAACCGTGAGCGTTTAAGTGAATCAGAGGTTTATGAAGTACTCAAGACTTATGGATTCTCACAACCAAAGAGTTTATTCGCCAGAACCTCAGAGGAAGCTGTGGCTGCAGCAAAGGGAATAGGGTATCCCATAGCCATGAAAATCATTTCGCCACAGATTATTCATAAGAGTGACGCAGGTGGTATCAGATTAAACCTCAATAGCAAAAAAGAGGTAGCAGATGCCTTTTTTGATATTACGACTCGTGTTAAGGACATTATGCCTGCTGCCACTATATACGGGGTGATGATTCAGGAGATGGTACTCGGCGGAAAAGAGGTCATCATAGGGATAACAAAAGATGCACAGTTCGGGCATACGATTATGTTTGGACTCGGAGGAATTTACGTTGAAGTGTTAAAGGATATTTCTTTCAGGATCGCACCATTAAGCCATGAAGATGCTATTGAAATGATTAAGGAAATCAAAACCTTTCCTCTTTTACGAGGGGTGAGGGGAGAGGTAGGGGCTGATATTGGAGCTATAAAAAAATCTTTGCTCAGTTTTTCTCAGATGACATTAGATTTTCCTCAGATTATCGAGGCTGATATAAACCCGCTTCTGGTAAGGAAGCGTGGGGAAGGAGTAATAGCCGTTGATGCAAGATTTACTGTAGGAGGTGAGTAAAATGATTACTTTATATGTAGGTTCTACTACAGGATATTCTGGTAAGAGCTTAGTCTCTATGGGCCTTGGTCATAAGTTCAAACAGGACGGATTAAAAGTAGGATTTTTTAAGCCAATGGGTATCCTTCCCATTAAGATTGATGATACTCTGACAGATAAAGACGCTTGGTTTATCTATAGACTATTTGATCTCAAGGATCCATTGGCAGATATATGCCCTGTGGTAGTGACACAGGAGTTCATCTACAAAGGTTATCTCAAAGAGGTTAAGGGGCTTTTGGGAAGAATCGTAAAATCCTACCAGCGATTATCCGAAGATAAAGACATTTTGGTAGCGGGCGGTTCTGGAAGCATTTATACCGGAAGTGTTCTGGGAATCCCTGGTTATAAGGTGATACAACGTCTCAATGCCAAGGTAATAATTGTGGTGAAATACGAAGGAGAGTATATCGTTGACTACATACTCCAGGCCAAAAAGGATCTTAAAGACAAATTTTTAGGAGCAATACTCAATAAAGTGACTCATGAATATAGGCACGGTGTCGATGAGTATATTGTCCCCTTTTTAAAAAGGAAGGGTGTCGATATCCTTGGCATACTCCCACATGATTCTATTCTAGGTTCAATCACCGTAGAGGAATTGAGCGATATACTTGGCGGTAAGGTGCTCTGCTGCCATGACAAACTTGACAATCTGGTAGAGCATTTCTTAATCGGTGCTATGCAGGTAGACAGGGCAATTGAGTATTTTAGAAAGACTAGGAAAAATGCAGTGATTGTGGGAGGCGATAGAGCTGACATTCAGTTATCAGCTATAGAATCTGGAACAAAGTGTCTGGTTCTCACTGGTGACCTCTATCCGAGTGAGATTATTATCTCGAGAGCTGAACAGAAAGATATTCCTATTCTGGTAGTTAGGGATGACACCTATATGGTGGCGAAAAAGGTACAAAGGCTTTCTGTAAGATTACGATTAAGGGACAAAGCCAAAGTAACCCATGGTATTGAACAGGTAATAAAGAATGTAAACTTTCCTGTACTCTATGAAAAGCTGGGAATAAAAATAAGATAAACGCACATCAACCTTGTCCCCATTTTGTTGAATTAATCCTTGACATTAAAACGGGATATAATATATAAAATTTGCATGGAAATTCCGTTAAAATTGGACAATTTCTTCTGTCCTAATGATTTGTGCGAAGATCATGGGGAAAAGGGACGTGGCAATATTGTTCTCTACGACAGATATGGAAAATATCGGAGAAAACTTCTAAAATGTAAAACCTGCAACTTTAAATTTTCCGAACGGCGGAGCACATTCTTCTTTGGACTGCATACAAAAGAACCAAAGATAAAAGAGGTCATTCGTCATCTTTTAGAGGGAATGAGCTTCAGAGAAGCTGCAAATGCATCTCATCTGGATAAAGACACGGTGCAGAGGATCTGGAAAAGGTTTATGGTTTATTGCGAGGAGTCTGTAGAGAGCCTGTTAAAGGAATTCAACATAAAACTTGAAGACCTTATACTTCTTTTATATAACAGGACTCAAAAAGGAGTAAAGTAAAAGAATGGATGAAATAAGGATTGCTATTGCCGGAATTGGAAATTGTGCAAGCTCTTTGATTCAGGGTATTGGATACTACAAGTCATTAGGTGACAGTAATCCCGACCGGTCTCTTGGATTGATGCATCACGACCTTGGAGGATACAAACCAGCTGACATCAAGATTGTTGCTGCATTTGATATAGATCAGAGGAAAGTAGACAAACCACTCAAAGATGCGATTTTTGCCAAACCTAATTGTACAAAGGTTTTTCATAAAAACATCCCTGACTATCCTGTAGGTGTGATGATGGGAAGGGTTCTCGATGGTGTGTCGCCTCATATGAAAGATTATCCAGATGACCGCAGGTTTATTATTGCAAGAAAAAAACCATGTGATGTAATGAAAGCTCTGAAGCAAAGTGGCGCTGAAATACTCATAAGTTATTTACCTGTGGGCTCAGAAAGAGCAACAGCATTTTATGCCGAGGCTTGTCTTAAAACAGGCGTTGCTTTCATTAATTGCATCCCGGTCTTTATCGCATCCAACAAATCCTGGGCAAAACGCTTTGAAGAAAAAAATATACCTGTAATAGGTGATGACATAAAGAGCCAGATAGGCGCTACGATCATCCACAGATTATTGACGAAGCTGTTTGAAGACAGGGGTGTTAAGCTTGATACTACATATCAGTTGAATGTTGGTGGGAACACTGATTTTTTGAATATGTTAAACAGGAGCAGGGTAAAATCCAAGAAGATATCAAAGACAGAGGCAGTACAATCTCAACTTCATAAGCCATTAGAAAATGAAAATATCCATATAGGCCCTTCTGATTATGTGCCCTGGCTCCTTGATAACAAAATTTGTTTTCTCAGAATGGAGGGAAGGATATTCGGCAATATCCCTATAAATCTCGAACTCAGGCTTTCTGTCGAGGACTCTCCAAACAGTGGAGGAGTGGTTATAGACGCAATACGATGCTGCAAGATTGCTCTCGAAAGAAGGGTAGGGGGGGTGCTTATATCTCCTTCAGCATATTTTATGAAACACCCTATTATCCAGTTCCCTGATGAAGAAGCACGGAATATGGTCGAAGATTTTATTTCAGGGAAGAGAGAAAGATAACGTGTGATAAGTGCAAAACTCGGACACTTCCTTGATAAGCCTCTCAGTCCACTCATAAAAAAAATCAATTTAAATCCCACTATACTCACTGTAGCAGGTTTTATCGTTACCTGTGTTGCTGCTCTGGTAATCCCCTACAACTTAAGAATGGGTGGGGTGCTTATTCTCATTGGAGGTTTATTCGACATGCTTGATGGTGTTGTGGCAAGAATTAATAATAAAACCTCGAGATTCGGTGCGTTTCTTGATTCTGTACTTGACAGATATTCTGACGCATTTATTTTTCTCTCCATCTCATGGTATCTTGGTGCAGAAGGGAACCAGACAGGTGTTATCTTGAGTCTTGGCACACTGATTGGTGCATTCTTAATCAGTTATGCAAGGGCAAGGGCGGAAGGACTCGGTGAATCAGGCCATACAGGTATCATGGAAAGACCTGAAAGGATTATTCTTCTTGTGTTCGCTACATTAACAGGATGGCTTGTACCAGTACTATGGATAATGCTTATACTTACTCATATGACTGTTGGTCAAAGGGTCTATCACGTATGGAAAGCGATGAGTAAATGAGGATGGAGCGGGCGACGGGATTTGAACCCGCGACCTTCAACTTGGGAAGCTGACACTCTACCACTGAGTTACGCCCGCACTACTACAGATTTTATAAATCAGCATGAGCTTAAAAGTCAAGCCCATCTTCTACATTGTAAAAAAATAATCCTTAAATAACATATAGTTAGAACAGGCAAAACATGGCGTGGCACTATGAAATGGTTTATTCTCATGCCACTTAACATTATACTGTAACCGTACCTTTATCATCCATACCAATTATTCTCACTATGGGAGAAACAGCTACGCCTGTTGCTTGAAATGCCTTGCCAGCGCTTCCTTTCAGTTCGCTCCTGAGCAGGACTTCTTTATTGCCGGTCTGTATCCTGATTTCCTTTAATTCATCAAGATCATTCATAAGGTCTGCCCATTCCACCTGCCATCCCCTTTGCTCCATCCGTCCCTGCAACTCCTTGATAAGCAGAAGAGACAAAAAGCTGCAAAATACATGACCACGTATTGTCTCATCACATTTGTGATATATGGGGCGTGTGCTGAGAATTGTC
>VGWZ01000078.1 GCA_016873595.1 Nitrospira sp. | reverse complement strand
ATTTGAAAACCTATTTAAAGAGAATATAAACAAGGGCTTACAAATAAATCCAGCGGTCGGCTGATAGCTACCGCTGATTTCAATCATTAACTTCAGGGCAAAAGGATTTCTAAGTATATGAGGAAACAATATGACAAAAAATGATCTAAAAGAACAGATAAAACTTATCGTCAATGCGAATCATTGGGACCCTTTTCAGGTACTTGGTAACCATATAGTAGAAAAGGAAGGCAGGAAGTCTATTGCGATTCGTGCATTTCTTCCTGAAGCTGAAGAGGCATGGGTAAAGGATTTGAACACAAATAAACTTCATCAGATGGAAAAAATTCATGCTGCCGGATTCTTTGAGACGATGGTTGTTGAAAAGAAAAAGGTATTTCCTTACAAAATCAGAGTAAGGTCTTTCGAGGGAATCGTTTCGGAATTTTATGACCCGTATTCGTTTATGCCGGTACTTTCAGATTTTGACCTCCATCTCATCGGCGAAGGAAGCCATTACAAAGAATATGAAAAACTTGGTGCACATATGATGGAGATAAACGGCATACAGGGAGTACATTTTGCAGTCTGGGCGCCTAATGCACGTAGAGTGAGTATTATCGGAGATTTCAATAGATGGGATGGAAGAAGGCATCAGATGCGGGTACTCGGCTCATCGGGAGTCTGGGAAATATTTATCCCCGGTTTTAAAGAAGGTGATCTTTATAAATTCGAGATAAAATCAAAATTTAAAAAATATAGTGCGGTGAAGGCTGACCCATACGCCTTTTGTTTTGAAGTAAGGCCGAAGAGCTCATCAGTCGTCTACAATATACACAAGTATCAATGGAATGACAGTAAATGGATGGAGATACGTCCAAAAAGGAAATGGCTTGAATCCCCTCTCTCGATTTATGAGGTACATCTCGGTTCATGGATGAGGGTGCCTGAGGAAAATAACAGGTTTCTCACCTATAAGGAGATTGCGGATAGGCTGGTCCCCTATGTGAAAAAAATGGGGTATACCCATATCGAACTCCTGCCTGTAACAGAGCACCCTCTGGATGCATCATGGGGTTACCAGACCATCGGTTATTTTGCGCCAACGAGCAGACATGGCACGCCGGATGACTTTATGTATTTTGTGGATAAATGTCACCAGAACAACATTGGGGTTATTCTCGATTGGGCACCTGCTCATTTTCCTACAGACGGACACGGGCTTGGCTTTTTCGATGGTACATGTCTTTATGAACATGAGGACCCGAGAAAAGGATTCCATCCAGATTGGGGCACCAAGATATTTAACTATGGAAGAAATGAGGTAAGAAATTTCTTACTCTCCAATGCCCTTTTCTGGTTCGAGAAATATCATATCGATGGTCTTCGTGTTGATGCGGTTGCATCAATGCTCTACCTGGATTATTCGAGAAAGAAAGGTGAGTGGGTACCAAATATATTTGGTGGGAAGGAAAACCTTGAAGCAATAGATTTTATTAAACGATATAATGAACTTGTTCATCGGTATCATCCCGGCGTTCTTACTATTGCCGAGGAATCAACTGCATGGCCAGGTGTCTCAAAACCAACTTATTTAGGTGGCCTCGGTTTCAGCTTTAAATGGAACATGGGATGGATGCATGATTCACTTGAATATATTTCCAAAGACCCTGTTTACAAGAAGTACCACCACAACAATCTTACTTTCAGTCTGCTTTATGCATTTACAGAAAATTTTATTCTTGTTCTTTCCCATGACGAAGTAGTCCACGGAAAACGTTCAATGCTTAATAAAATGCCCGGAGATATATGGCAGAAATGTGCAAATCTGAGGCTTTTCTATGGTTTCATGTATAGCCATCCAGGGAAGAAACTGTTATTTATGGGTGGAGAATTTGGACAATGGGATGAGTGGAACCACGATAAGAGCATTGACTGGCATCTCCTGAGATTCAAGCCACACAGATGTCTGCAAAAGTTTGTCATGGATCTGAATCACCTCTATCAATCTGAACCTGCCCTTTACGAAGTAGACGTTCACTATAAAGGCTTTGAATGGATAGATTTTCGTGACACTGAACAGAGTGTCATATCCTTCATAAGGAAGGCAAAAGACCCGCACAATTTTCTTGTGGTTGTCTGTAATTTTACACCTGTTCCGAGAATCGGGTATCGCGTTGGTGTTCCTGAAAATTGCTTCTACAGGGAAATACTGAACAGTGACTCGCAACTATACTGTGGCAGTAATCTTGGCAATGCCGGAGGAATAAGTGCTGAAAGAATCCCGTGGCACGGAAGGCCTTACTCAATAAATATCAATCTCCCTCCACTTTCTGTTCTCATATTTAAACCGGTTAAATAAGGAAGATACTTTAAAAGCTTACTGTCTTTTCATCCTACTGTACTGTTATTTCTCTATAACTTTCACTTTCATCTCTATCCTCTCAAGAGGATTGTCTCTTTTGTCCCTCGACTGACTCACTATTTTGTCTGCCACTTCCATACCCGAAATAACCTCACCAAAAACTGTATATTGTCTGTCAAGAAAAAATGAATCCGAGACACAGATAAAAAACTGTGAACCTGCACTGTCAGGATGTGCTGCCCTTGCCATTGATAGGATTCCCCTTTTATGAGGCTTACTATTAAATTCTGCCTTAATCGTATATCCAGTCCCACCTGTCCCGTGCTTTGACCTGTCAGGATCTTTTGAGTTTGGGTCTCCACCCTGAATCATGAATCCAGGGATTACACGATGAAAAACTGTTCCGTCATAAAATCCCTTGTTTGCAAGCTCAATAAAATTAACCACATGATTTGGTGCTCCTTCCGGGAAAAACATTATCTCAATGTTTCCAAATTTTGTCTCAATAATCGCTCTTGTTTCAGCCATCTTCTTCATCTCCTCTTTTGTAAATGTTTTATTTTTTATTTCTGCAAAAGCAAAAAGACTGAGTAGCAGGATTAAAACCAGTACAACGCATACTCTAAAAAGTCTCATAACACCTCCACAATATAATCATATTTTCAAGTTATTACTTTAACAATATTCCACAATAATTTCACATGAAGAAGCTCTATTACAACTCGAACAGGATAAAATCAGGATAACAAGAGCTGGTTCTTCTTTGACCTTGATTCACCTATGCTTGTGACATAGATAGCTGGCATGTCTACCACAGGGCATTTTGTCTCACAAATACCACAACCTATGCAAAGATCGAGGTCAACTCGCGGCTGTTTTATAACTATTTCGCTCCCTTCTCTATCTTTTACCTTCGCATTCTCAAACCATATAGCCTTCTTTGGTGTGGGACAAACCTCCTCACAAACTATGCACGGTGTCGCATGCGCATATGGCAGACATCTCCCCTTGTCAATCATGGCAAGCCCTATCTTTACCTTAACCTTCTCTTTTATTGCTAACTTTTTTATTGCTCCTGTAGGGCAGACTTGTCCACAGAGTGTGCATCTGTATTCACAGTATCCTATTTTTGGAATAAGCAGCGGTGACCATATCCCTTCAAGACCTGCCTCGAGAAGTGTGGGCTGAAGACCATTGGTAATGCATACCTTCATACACTCTCCACATTTGACACATCTTTTTAAAAATTCTTTTTCTTCAAGTGACCCTGGTGGCCTGATTAGTTTTGGATTCGAAAAACTTGTTCTGGAAAGAGGTTCTGTTCTTAATAAAGGGACTGCTCCCACACCGGAGAGCATCGAGACAATCACCCTTCTTCTCCCAAGATCCATTGCTGCAGCAGCTCTCTTTGTGGCAAATCCAAAACTGACTGCATTCTGTGGACAAATGTCATCACAATTCCAGCAATAGAAACACTCTGTATTTCTCCAATTTTCTCTTTTGTCAGGTGCAGCATTGCCCTGGCAAACTGAAGCACATGCCTCACATGAAGTGCATCCTTCACTTACTGATCTTTTAAGGAGTGAATATCTCGACAGAATTCCGAGAAGAGCTCCAAGTGGACAGAGATACCTGCACCAGAACATTCTTTCCACAAGGTTCAGACCAAGGACGAGAAAGAACAAAATGCCTATAAATACACTCTGATAGTAAAAGGGCTGTTGGAATGAAAGAACGCTCTTTTTCAGGATAGAATAAAGAGATTCTGAAATATCAACTAAACCTCTTATATTCAAATCATACAGAATGTCAAATACTGTTCTTATGCTGTAATTAAATAACGGGAATACACTCACAGAGAATGACCTGATAAGAAGCGATAGGGGATCCATAATACCTACAAGCTGAAGTGTAAATAAAGAAGATACAATGAGGAATATCAAAATATAATATTTCAATCGGTACCAGTCTCTGCTTGCCTCATTAATACTTTTCTTCCTCAGATAACCTATCATGTTGTTGAGAGTTCCGAGAGGACAGATCCAACCGCAGAATACCTTCCCAAAGATTATCGTAAGAATAATGATAATAAGGGAAAAGTAAAAAGCACCTGCAACAGCATGTGCAGAAAAGAGGGTGGTAAGGAATATAAGTGGGTCAAAATCAAGGAATATTTTTACAGGATAACCAAGCTCATCATGGCCCTTTGATTCTGTCTGTAGAAACAGAAACAAAAATATGAGCAGGAATATACCCTGGGAAATCCTTCTGAGGTTCTGCATTTTAAATAAACACACCTGTCATTGCGAGCATAGCGAAGCAATCTTTAAGGTTCTCTTCTTTCGAGATTGCTTCGTCGTCCCGAATTCATCGGGACTCCTCGCAATGACCTTTTAAAATCATTTTCGTTATTACGCAGCTCAGTTAGATATTTATCTTTTTGATCTTTAATTTCGAGAGATCCATTCTTCCAAGGCCTGCCTTATCTGCAATCCTCACGTATCCAAGATCGCTCCCTTTCATACTAAAAAGCGTTGCTCCATAAGAGTCAATTGCAACCTGGTCAATTCCGGCGATAACGATATTCAGTTTCTTCACGTCTTCAATATTTCCACCTTGAGGACCATTTGCGGTCAGGATGCGAACTGCATCAAGGATAGTAAGATTCGGTTTAATAACTGTCGCAAGGTCAACAAGGCTCTCGTCAAGCCTCTGGTGTATCTTATTCCTCGAACCACCCATCACACCCATCCAGTTTTTCATTGACAATGTGAGCTTTGAGAGGCCATGATGTTTTGCAATGGGAACATTTATAATCTTGTCTGCTTCCAATAACTCTGTATAGAGCGGCCATGATTTAATTGCAAGGCCATTTGGTATTTTTACATCCCTGAACTTCCTGTCATCAATATAACTGACCTCTGCACCTGCTGCAGTTGCAGCATCAGCAATACCACTCTGTTTATAGCACCTCCTCGGGTCGTTACAGGTTCTGTCGAATACTTTCACCTTTTTTGCACCTGCCTCATAACAGAGCTTTACCACAGTTGCAACCACTTCCGGGTTTGTATTTGCTGCTTGCTCAGGCAGCCTATCCCATCCAATATTGGGTTTTATCACTACAATATCGCCTCTCGAGACAAATTTCTTCATCCTACCGAGTGCATCTATTGCGGCCCTGATAATCTCGGTAGGTGATACCCCATGAGCAACAACGAGGTCAATCTTCTCTGATGCCTCAATCGTGTTAATAAATGTATTTAAACTATCGGGAACTGAAAGCCCTGCCGTGGTAATTGCTGCTAATTTAAGAAATTCCCTGCGATCCATCTTGCACCCTTTATCGTGAATCGAATATTAAAAGCCTTTAATTTATATATTTATTTATTAAATTATCACAATTATGAAGAAATTACAAATTGAATAGACTTTTTAAAAGATGTTCCATGTATAGTTCTCAGATCAGAATTTCTTCCATCCAGCCTAATTTCAAAAGCTCTATTTCTTTGAGATCGCTTGTGCCGAGTTTATGTTTTATGTCAGCAATAGCTATATGTTTGGCAGATGGTTTTAAAGGTATATCTTCACCAAAATATGCTCTACGTTTAAGTTCAAATATTTTTAAGCCCACTGCATCTAATGCGACAGGGTCTGTTCCTACCAAAATACCTTTATAAGACCACGTATATGTTGAGTCAAAATGATGTACACCAATTCCATGAAAAAGAGGATTGAGCATTACCAGAACATTCAATCTTGTTTTATCCTTTACGATTGGTAATTTCCATACTGCACCCAGATCTGAGCAGGAATCAGGATGGTAAAGAGGAGGCCATGAAGTAAACATGATATAGTTTTTGATACATCCGCCCACTCCTGACCAGTGGTGTGTTCTAAATGGTCGTACATTTACCAATGCAGTGGAGTTAAGAAAGATTCTGTTTTTTAACACACCCCGATCATCAATCCCGATATTGCCTTCAAGCACACCTGCATCTATACTACGCCTCTTTAAAGTACTTTCCACCTCTGTTGGTGTTGGCAGCGGTCCCCATACATTGCTTTTGATCCCAACGATATCATGAGGCTTAACCAAGTATTTCCATGCTTTAACAGGATCTTCCTTGCCAACCAATGCGGTAACAGCTTTATCGAGCATATGCTGAATTACCTTTGGATTGATATGCCCTTTTCTATCAAATATATCTGTATCCCTGATAAGGACTACCTTTGTCTTTTTTTTCACTTCTGCCTCTGCATTTATTTCAAGAGGTAACCCCATTGTCACTGCCAGGGTAGTAGCAACACTCCCTCTCAGAAAATCACGTCGTGTAATCACATTTTGTTTCATCTCAGTCTGTTCCTCACAACTTCAACCTTGGAAGATGCTTCAGCCTTGTCAAGGGCATCAAAGACTATTATTAAAAAATTCTGGTGTAATGTTGCCGCTGTCCATTTTCTATTTTCTGTCTGTATCACACCTTTTTGTCCTGCATCAGGCATATAAACTTTCATAAAGCTCTCAAGGGCTGCATTCGCAAGTTCTATATTCTGATATTGCACTAAAAGGAGATAGCTTTTATCATCTTTATACCTTGCGAGTACTGCCTTTGAATACCCGTCAAGGTGAAGAATGTTCTTATCTGCAACAAAGTAGTGATAGTTTAGAATTTCATGTTTGTGAAAATAGCGAAGGTCTTTTTCCAATAACTCATTTTCTGGTAGATATTTGAGAAGCTCTGGTTTTTCCCCTTTTGCTTCTATCGCCTTTGAAATTAACCTGCCCAGAGCCAGAACTGCCTTTTTTACCTGTGGTGTTTCTCGCTCTCCACGGATACAAATAAAAAATTTATTTTTCCAGAAGCAAAGAAGACCACCTTTGTATTCTGAATCCTGTCCAATGCCAGCACTTTTAGTTTCTCTCCCCTGGCCATGACTGAATATCCCAAAGGCATCTTCCGGAGAACCCATATCAAATACTTCAACAATAATTTCCGGCCCTGATGATTTCTCATACCGTTTTACTATAAGTTTTTTAAATCCATAGGTGAGATATATCTCTCCTGCCCCATCCATATAGTCGTAGATTGTTTCTCTATCGTATAATTTAGCTTTCCCATGAGCCTTCCACCCATGTATTTCACTAGGAAGCAATTTTAACATCTCATACTCTGTTGTCTCTGCCATTGAAGGAGTTACCAAAAATAATATAAAAATTAAAAACACTCTCAGTAACATGACTTACTTGGAAATATCTTATTCGGCCTCTCTACCGCTTTTATAGACTTCTTATCTTTCAACTTTTCTATAATTCTACGTTGTTTTTTAAATTATACTTTATTTTAGCGCCCTTTTCCCCTCCACTCTATGAGCTGCAGGCAATCTCCTGCCCTCTGCACGATGGATAATGAGATTGTCCTTTCTTCTTCTATGGTCGCTGAGTCTTTTTTCGTTAGTACCTATTTGATTTCATTAGGAAGTCTGTCAATCCAATATCTGGGTTTTCTATGAAGATGCGCAACAGCTATTACAATAATTGTATCTGAATCAATGCCGTAAATAATTCCGTAAGGGAATCGAGTAAGCAGGCAGCGTCTAAGGTCAGGTTCTATCTCCGTGCATGAAAGCGGAAATGCTGCAATTCTTCTGATGGTTCGGTCAAGGTCATCAAGAAATCGTATTCCCAACCCTTGTGATTGGGAATCGTACCACTCAACTGCGTCATCAACCTCAAGTTGAGCTGGCTTTAGAAAGCGAACTTTCATTTGGCGTGATGCTTTTTCATAACCTGTTCATAAGAAACGGTTTCTACTTTGCCTGTCTTATACGCCCTCCATCGGGCCCTTGCTTCCTCAGCCCAGATGCGGTCTATTTCGGGATCGGGCTTGTCAAGCTGCATTAAGATAGAATCTACCAGCTTGATCTTCTCGTTGTCCGGCAAAGATTTAATTTTCTCTGCAAGTTTATCGCTGATGGTTCCCATAACTGTTCCCCCTTTTTCATATTTTACCACTTATTCATCCTTGTTATCCTGCCCCATGCGGCAGCAATACAA
>VGWZ01000077.1 GCA_016873595.1 Nitrospira sp. | reverse complement strand
GAGAAAAATACCTTGAAGATCGTAAATATTTCTGGTGGAGGCTGCCCTGATGTTCCTTATGTAGCTGAGGAACTTATTGGGAAAACCCTGAAGGATGCGCCCTCTCCAAAGGAAATAGGACATACTCTCTGCGCCTACGCTCTTCATATGGCATATGAGGAGATGAAAAAGATATGCTTGCTCTGATCGGTACAGTCCCAAGGGTTGATTCAAAGATTATTCATGGAGAAGTTCTCTTTAGGAACGGTTATGTGAGTATAGGTAGTGAGAACCTTCCCATTCATCGTGGTTTTCCTGCAATGATAGCGGCAGCTGCTATGGTTTGTATGGAATCAGGGTTTCCACCGCCTTTAGCCTTTACATCAGGAGATATTGGTCTTGGAGATGGTAGTCGAAGACTTTATAAGTATCTAAAAGATAGACTTACTGACCTTCCAGCAAAGGCACTTACCTTTCATTATCTCATGCCTGATATCAACTGGCATAATCAGATTTTCTGGGCTATTGAAGAGAGGTTAGAAAAACCCATACTCATTGCAGATGCCGGGTTTATGTATGTGGCGAAGATGAGCGGATATGCACCTTCCTATGACCTCTTCACACCAGACATTGGGGAGCTTGCATTTCTTGCTGATGATATGGCGCCCCATCCTTTCTACACAAGGGGATTTATCTGCCACGATGAGAACAATGTCCCTTCTCTAATCAGCAGGGCTTATCAGGGTAGAAATGCTTCAAAGGTGATGATTGTTAAAGGAGAAAAAGACTATATCTGCAATGAGGGGGAGATTATGGCCATTATTGAAGAGCCGTTTATTGAGCCACTCGAGGCAATAGGAGGTACCGGAGATACTCTGACAGGTATTGTGTCGGCCCTGGTTCATGGAGGTTATGCCATTGAGGAGGCAGCCATAATGGCTGCAAGAATTAACCGTTTGGCAGGTGAACTCGCCAAACCCACGCCCGGTACGCAGGTTTCAGAGATCATGAGGTACATACCAAGGGCCCTTTCGATGGCCCTTGAAAAACATATACTGGGAGGAAACTATGAAAAAAGAACTTTTAATAGGCGTTAGCACCATTCCGGGACAATTCATTATCCCGGGTCTTTTGAAAGAGATTATCCAGAAGCTTCCAGGAGTGGAACTCAAATTAGAGATATCTGGTAGTCAGAAGACCTTTGACAAGTTGGTCAATGGCCAGATCGAATTTGGCATCATCGGTACGGGTTATGAGCATCCAGATATAGATCTCATTCCATTTATCAAAGGAGATAAACTATCTCTCATTGTTCCAATAGATAGTGCTCTTGCAAAAAAAGAAAAAGTTACATTCGATGAGCTTCGAGGGCAAAATTTTATTGGAAGGGAACTTGGTTCTGGCACTCGTGCCACGTATGAAAGGGAATTCGAAAAGGCCGGTTTCTCTTTGAAAGATTTAAACATCATTGCTGAGGTCGGTGATACCGAGGCCTGCATCCAGGCTGCAGAGGGTGGATCAGGCGTATCCATAGTTTCTACCCTATCTGCTCGAAACGGCATAGATGCGAGACGTGTTAAAATCCTTGATATTGAAAGGGTTCCTTTATTCCGTAATTTCTATATAATTACAAATAAGAAACGCCCCTTATCTGATATTGCCAATCAGTTAATCTCTTTCTTGAAATCAAAGGCATAGCACAAACAGAAAAGATAAAATGACCACATTGCAAGAATCCTTCAATCTCACTGAAAAGGTGCGGGCATCAGGTTGAGCTGCAAAGCTAAGTCCAGGGGATCTGGACGAGGTGTTGGCAGAATTGCCTGCGAACAAGCACCCCAATCTGCTTGTAGGTTATGAGACTGCAGATGACGCAGGGGTTTATAAGCTCACTGATGAGCTTGCCCTTGTGCAGACACTGGATTTTTTTACTCCTATAGTGAATGATCCCTATCACTTTGGACGCATTGCTGCAGCAAATTCCTTGAGCGATGTTTATGCCATGGGCGGAAGACCACTTACAGCAATGAATATAGTGTGCTTCCCTTCTAAAGATATGCCCAAGAAGGTCTTGAAGGAGATACTCAAAGGTGGTCTGGAAAAGATCCATGAAGCAGGTGCCCTATTAGTTGGAGGACATAGCGTTGATGACCAGGAATTGAAATATGGTCTTTCTGTAACCGGCCTTATTCATCCAGCGCGGATAATCACCAATCGGGGAGCAGAGGTGGGCGATAGACTTATACTCACAAAGCCTATAGGCATGGGAGTAATTGCTACTGCAATAAAAGGTAAGATGGCAAGCCAGAGTGCTATAAACAATTTAATTGAGGTCGCCTCTGCCTTAAACAAAAAAGCCTCGGAGATTATGCTTAAATATAGCACTCATGCCTGTACTGACATCACCGGCTTTGGTCTCGGTGGACATCTCCTTGAAATGGCAAGGGCAAGCAAGGTAGAAATTGCCATTTATACTGACAAGATTCCCTTCATCCCTGAGGCAAGGGAATATGCTCTTACAGGCCTCATTCCTGCTGGAAGTTATGCCATAAAGCACTTTTGCGAAAGGAGCGTTGAGATCGATCCTAGTTTAGAGACGGTTCTTATTGACCTTATCTTTGATCCCCAGACCTCCGGAGGATTGTTGATTTCCCTTAGCCCGAATATGGCAGATACATGCCTGAAGGAATTAAAGGAAGAAGGTATTAAAGCTGCCTTTATCGCACAAGTCCTTCACACCCATCAAAAAGGAAGATTGAAAATACTCTGAAGGCCATCTCCTCTCTTTATGGTTTAGGAAGAAGAGACAGAAATGTTAATAAGGATGCGTCCCGAAAATTATCTCTTTCTGGAACTTGCCTTCGATCTTCTTTTTGAGATCCTCAACATCAATCGGGCATTTTGCCGTCTGTGTAGCCTTCATTAAACAGGTACCTAAATGAATGGCATCAAAATCCCTGTCATATAATTTACCCATATCCATCATGAGTGCAACCTTCGGCATTATCACGCCAGGACAACCACCACAATCATCCATGCCAATCAATTCTACCTCATAGTCCTTCCATCGCTCATATTCTCCTGCCCTTTCTGAAATGCCTTTAAAACATTTCATACAGCCACCGACACAACTGATACCCTTAACGTTTTTGCATGCGATTATTGCCAGCCTCTTTTTTGCCATAATCCCCCTCCTTTTTTAAAAATGCTTTGTAAAGGTAGATTATCACAGGAGGTGGTCTAATTCAATAAAGATGACTACCCTAAAAATGAGTTACAGGAAAGGCTTTCTTGGTCAGTCTCAATCGGGTTATAATTAACTCAAATAATTCAATCAGGATAATGCAGATGAAGAATAACAACATCTTTAACTCATAAAACGAAGGCAATAAAAGATTTAACAAATATTTTCAGGAGGTATTATGAAATATCAAATAGGGAAGACTGGAAGAGTTGTTGTTGCAAGGTTTGAGGACAGTGAGGATGTTCTTGGAAATATCACTCACATTGCAAAAAAAGAGAATATAAGAAACGCAGCACTTTATCTCATCGGTGGGCTGAGACAGGGAAAGATTGTTGTTGGCCCCGAGAGGGAAGAAATACCTCCTACACCTGTATGGAAAGAACTGGATGAAAGTCATGAGGTTTTAGGTATCGGTACTATATTCTGGCAGGGAGATGAACCAAAGATTCATTTCCACGGTGCATTCGGGAAAAAGGACATGGTGAAGGTTGGCTGTCTCAGGGAGAAATCAGAGACATTCCTTGTCCTGGAGGCTGTTATTGTAGAGATAGAAGGTATCAATGCTCAGAGAGAGTTTGACCCGGCATCAGGTCTTACACTTTTGAAGCTATAGAGGTTATTATATGAAGTGATTTTTAAAATCTTTTCTCTATTTTATTTTTGAAAAGAAAGTATAATGTAGTAAAAAAATGGATCCGCTCAATAAAATTATTATGACAAGGCTTGATTTTCAACATTATATCTGCTATCCGATAAAATGACCATTCGTGAACAGACAGAGGAGATTGAAAGAAAAATCCTTCACCCAAGTGCTTGTCTGAGCTCCCGGAGCAAAGGCAGGATGAGACCTGAGAAAGAAGGCGTCATAAGGACATGCTTTCAGAGGGACAGAGACAGGATTATACATTCAAAGGCATTCAGACGGTTGAAGCATAAGACACAGGTATTCCTTGCACCCAGAGGAGACCACTACAGAACACGCCTCACCCATGTACTTGAGGTATCGCAGATAGCAAGAACAATAGCAAGGGCTCTGAGATTGAATGAAGATTTAACAGAGGCAATCGCATTGGGTCATGATTTGGGTCATACACCCTTTGGACATGCTGGCGAGGCATTGTTAAGAGAGATACATCCTGGTGGATTTGACCATTATAAGCAGAGCCTCCGGGTAATAGATTTCCTTGAGCAGAACGGAAAGGGATTAAATCTTACCCATGAGGTAAGGGATGGAATAGTGAAACACTCAAAGGGCAAGGGCTTGATTATCCCTGAGAAGAAGAGTGAAAGAGCAGACACACTTGAAGGTCAGGTAGTGCGTGTATCTGATATCATCGGATATGTGAACCACGACCTCGATGATGCACTGAGGGCAGAAGTGATTAAAAGTTCGGATATCCCGAAGAGGATTATTAACGTCCTCAGAGATACGCATTCTCAAAGGATAGATACAATGGTAAAAGACCTTATCTATCGCTCTAAAGAGACAGACCTTGAGGAGCTCTGTATGAGCGACGACGTATCGTCTGCAATATATTTGCTCAGGGATTTCCTCTATGAGCGTGTGTATGAAAGTGACAAGATTGTAAAAGAATTTAAAAAGGCAAAAAAGATTTTACGTGATCTATATAACTACTACCTTGACCATGTGGAAGAAATATTTGTAGATATTCCTCAACAAGTAAAAATAAACAAACACCATGTGGTATGCGACTTTATTGCAGGGATGACTGACAGATTTGCACTCATGACATATGAGGGACTTTTCATGCCTCAACAATGGACAGTGCTTTGATTCCGGTTATGATTAGAAAACAGAGAATAACCTTTTTAAATTGACGAGACATAATTAGTGTCATGTCCCATAAATAACTATACCACTATGGTCATTCCTGCCCCGTATAATGGTACGGGATAAACTCCAGCAGGAATCCAGACAAACAAAGACTGGATTCTCTAAGAGTCGTAGACCGTATCAAGTACGGCATGACAAGACAAAAAAGTGTAAAGAAGTATTACAGACACCACACTAAAAGAGCGAAGATAATTTTTGATAGTATCATGACATTAACAAACGAAAACGATAAAATAGAAGGATGGAGGGTTGAAACAATGGTTTTCTCAACGAATGATACGGGATTCAGTGATAAATGGATCATCGAAACAGTAGAGAAAGGGTATGTTGGCGAATATGCATCCCTTGTTCTTGAGTCAAAAGAGAAGGTTCATATAGCATACTATGATTATATCAATGGTGATCTAAAACATGCAGAAAGCGGACCTGATGGCTGGATTATAGAAAAGGTAGATCAGGAAGGAACCGTAGGTCAATTTCTATCATTAGCAAAAGGTGAAGGAGAAAAAATTTATATCAGCTACAGGGATCAGGGAAAAAACCAATTAAAAATAGCAGCATTTGATGGGAACAGATGGACAATTGATGTAGTAGACGATGAGCCATTCGCAAGTATTGATACCTCAATATTTGTTGACACTCTGGAAAGGGTCTATATCAGCTATTATAATTTTAGCGAGGGGTATCTTAAACTGGCTACCAGGGATAGGGAACAATGGAAAATAGAGATAGTAGATGACGGACAGAATCAATCGAATGCTGTCGGAGGATTTTCTTCTGTCAAGGTGGATTCTGTTGGTCGTATTCACATCAGTTACATAGACAGTGTGAACGGCTTCTTAAAATATGCGATAAAAGAAAACGATCTCTGGAAGATCGAAGTTGCCGATGACGAGGGATCTGTGAGCAATTTTACCTCACTTGCCCTTGATAAAGAGGGGAATCCTTACATAAGTTATACAGTTGATAAAAGACCAAATAAACCTGACCTTTGGCTTGCGAAAAAGGTTGGAGGTGAATGGAAAGTCGAACTTGTTGACACTGCAGCTATTGTAGGGCAGTTTAGTTCCATAGTGGTAGATCCGCATTCCAATATCTACATAAGTTATTCAGCCGGGAGTAAACTGAAATTAGCAAAGAACATTCAGGGTGTCTGGGATTTTGAACTCGTTGACCATGATGGTACAGTACAGTATACTTCTCTTTCCATAGATACAGACGGGATGCCTCATATTGCATATTATGATAAGGACAGCGGTGTCAAATATGCTCATAAGATAAGAGGCTAAAATCTATGTCCTTTCATTTTTAAGATTGACAACCTTTTTCACCCGGAGAGTTTGTCATGGCAGGGATTATCGCTTTCATTGCCTTTGTCGTGTTTGACTCTATGTCCCTATTTATCCTATTTTTTTTCACCGGGTGAATTTGTCATATCGGGAATTATTGCATTTACTGCCTTTATTGTGTTCGGCTCAATGTCCCTTGATGTCAATTTCCTCTCTTTTTTCCTTAAGTTAGGGCGATGGCCTCTCCTCTGCTGTAAAGAGTACACATAGTAGTCAACACATCTGAAAATTTCAGACTCCCATTGATTTCAAAGTGAAAGATGTACTCTTATAATCGCTGTGCTGGTATAAATTTTACCTTGCAAATTGAAAGCTTATCTTTTAAAATACAGGCATGATAAAACGGTTACTGCAGGAGAGGGTCGAAAAATCCCTAATGAGATATCCTGTTGTAGGTATACTGGGTTCGCGCCAGGTCGGGAAAACAACACTCGCAAAAATGATTAAAAACAGGATGAAAAAAAAGGTTATTTATCTTGATCTGGAACTTCCTTCCGACCTGAATAAATTGCAGGACCCGGAGTTATATCTCAGCCGTTTTGAAGATGCACTCGTGATCATTGATGAGGTCCAGCGTATGCACTCGCTCTTCCCTTTGTTACGCGCTCTTGTAGACAGAAAGAGGACAGCAGGCAGATTTCTTATATTGGGATCAGCATCGCCTGAATTAATACGGCATTCATCCGAGAGCCTGGCAGGACGCATTATATATCATGAATTGTCTCCGTTTTCACTGGCAGAGATAAATGGTGAGAGTTTTCAAAAACTCTGGTTAAGGGGCGGCTATCCTGTGAGCTACCTTCCCAAGAGTAATAATGACAGTTTTACATGGCGTGAAGCCTTTATAAAAACCTATCTTGAAATGGACATTCCCCAGCTTGGAATCCGTATTCCCGCACGACAATTAAGAAGATTCTGGATGATGATTGCACACTCTCACGGGCAATTATGGAATGCAAGCAAGATAGCTGGCAGTCTTGGAATATCCGCGACTACTGTGAGGAGCTATCTGGACATTCTTGAGGAGACCTTTATAGTGAGGCAGATACAGCCGTATCATTCAAATATAAAAAAACGGCTTATAAAGTCTCCTAAAGTTTATATTCGCGACTCAGGCCTGCTGCACACACTGCTCAATATAAGGACTATCGAAGACCTGCATAGCCACCCGTCTCTGGGCAGTTCATGGGAAGGGTTTATTGGTGAACAGATAATAGGAATTGTTCCTGAGAGATGGCAGGCATATTTTTACAGAACAGGCGCGGGCGCAGAGATAGATTTAGTCTTGTTTGACAGTAAGCATAAACCTGTAGCTATTGAGATTAAATATTCCATGAGCCCAAAAGTTGAAAGAGGTTTCTGGAATGCATATGAGGATCTGTCCTGTAAAAAGGGATATGTTGTATATCCTGGTGCTGAATCTTACCCATTGGGCAAGAATGTTGTCACATTGACTGTAAAAGACCTTGTAAAAATTTTTGATTGATTTTCTTTTTGCACTTTTGAAATTTTGCTCTTTTAAACTGTCGCTCTATAACCAATAGCCTTCCGCGATTCCTCAGTATGACAGAAAGCGATATTGAACGGCTGCCCGTAGAAATGCATTATAGAATGTACCAAAGGGCGCATGATTTCTTCATCCGCCCGAAAAGTCAAGGTGCGACACCGCAGGGATCTTTTAACACTTTAGTTTATTTAGTCAAGAACGTCCCCTTATTCCTTTACACTATTGGTCTTTTGCACTTCTGCACTTGCAGTGTCATTGCCTCTTTTTCTCTTGATACAGAACGCAGGAACTGGACAGAGCTTTATCACAAAGGCATGTAGATAAGAGTGAATACTACAAAAATAGGTTCAATTTCTTCCGAGGCATAAAAAATTTCAGGAAGTGTCCCTCAGCCCTAAAATTCTAATTTCTTTAAAAATGAAATCAGTTATGTTATGCTTTTTTAAGGAATAACTCAGAAAAAATGACTGCGTCTATCGTCTATTAAAAGTTATGCCCATCTTCTACAGTTGTAAAAAAATAATCCTTAAATAACATATAGTTAGAACAGGCAAAACATGGCGTGGCACTATGAAATGGTTTATTCTCATGCCACTTAACATTATACTGTAACCGTACCTTTATCATCCATACCAATTATTCTCACTATGGGAGAAACAGCTACGCCTGTTGCTTGAAATGCCTTGCCAGCG
>VGWZ01000076.1 GCA_016873595.1 Nitrospira sp. | reverse complement strand
CAATAAAAATCTCTGCATCTGGTATTATAATTCGCTTCATAGGAACAAACCTCCTCACAAAATTGATTTGTTCCTAATATAACACAATCTGATAATATACGCAATTATTTATGTCGTTTCATATAAGTATGTATTTCAGACCCTTAGGCTCATGAAACCCAGATACAATAAGGAAGGGATGATTATTGACATAAGGAAAGTTGGCAGAAGCAGGAATGCATATTTTTCTGTCAGTGGAGTGTGCAGAGAAAAAGGCATAAAACAGTCATTTGGCATAGAGTACATGCCATGGTCGAAATGGCTTGGGTGCGAAGTAGATAAACAGATTTTAAAGAAAATGACGAAGAATGAAATAGTAGCTCACTGCCTCTGGGAAATGACTTTTATGGGATTTACACAAAATAAAATTAGAAGAGAACTTAATGTTTTGAAAAGGCGGGTTAGAGATATCAAAGAGGGCAAGGTGAAAACTATTCCATTCGAAGAAGTGATGCAAAAACTTGAAGATAAAATAAAAGGCAAATAGCACTCCCCTCCGCTTCCCAAAATCCGACTGTCCGCCTCAGGCGGACAGATTCTGAGGAACAAAAGGATTCTCTATGAGTCGTAGACTGGAATTTAAAGGGAAAGGGAAATATTGTTTCAGATAGGACAAACGGCAAGCGGCAGCAAATTTTATTTCTTTTCGCTTTCTATAATTGCTTTCAGCTTTTCTTCTACCAGAGGAATATCTCGCTTAACAACTTCCCAGACAATGTTGTAGTTTATTCCGAAATAGAAATGTGTTACTTTATTCCTCATTTTGATTATGTCTTTCCATGGAATATCTTTATGCCTTTCTTTAAACTTGGCTGAAAGGTGTTTGCTTGCCTCCCCTATGACTTCGATATTTCTCACGACAGCATGTTCTGCCATCTTATTTTTGAAGAAGTCTTTTTTGTTCATTTTCCCAGTGAATTCTTTGATGTCGGCGATGGCGGTGATAATATGGGAAACATAAATAAGGTCTTCTTTCATAGCAATGCTATCAAATCTTTTTTTACATATTTTTTAACAAGCGGGTGAATGCTATCGATAGTGCCAAGGTCGAATTTTTTATTCGTCTTATCTTCCAGGACATTTTCAAGATGGGCCAGGTCCAGCAGCGAAAAATCTTTGGGAGGTTTTATGGCAATGTCTATATCATGATATTTTTTTTCGTTCCTCGCAAAACTGCCAAAAAGATATGCCTTCTTTATCCCGGAGCTTTGAAGAGTCTCCTTTATAGTCCTGACAAGATTTTCTCTATTCATAGTGTTTTAATTATACCAAAATCAAGACTCAAATGTTCAGCTTCAAAAGCTCTATCCAGAAAACAACCCCCGCCGCCCTAAAATCCGCCGCACGATAGTACGGAAGAGCGGTTATTATTATCTTGACTATCTGTTCGAGGACATGTTATTCCAAACATAGAATTTTAGAAGTTTTTGCAGTTTATGAGGCCACAAAGACTTTTGACTTTGTGGCCTTTTTTTATTGAGGCCTTCTAAGATTTCAGTTTATAGAGAAGGAGGTAAAGGAAATGGTACAAGGAACTGTGAAATGGTTTAACGACAGCAAAGGTTTTGGCTTTATTACAAGCGAAGACGGAAGTGATGCTTTTGTCCACCATACGTCAATCCAAGGCAATGGATTTAAATCCCTTGCAGAGGGCAACAAGGTCAGCTTTGATACTGAAAAAGGCCCGAAAGGCCCCAAGGCTATCAATGTAGTTAAACTGTAATTAGACTGTAATTAGATGGAAAAGGCTCTCTCAGGCTGAGGGAGCCTTTTCATTTTGGAGGAACATGAACAACAGCATGAACAGCAGAAAGAATGCGGCAAGGGCAGAGAGGCTGCAACGGAGAATTGATGCAGGCTTTGTAGATAAACACTTCCCCGAGGTTGCAAGCATAGTCATCAACATGATGTACAATCAGAAGGGGATACAAAAATCATTACCCCGGATAGTTAATTTCTTTCCCAGCAGTTATGCTCTCTTCAGGGTAGACTGTTTGAGCAGGGGCTGTGTTGATGGTGGGTTCGATCTAACACAGGTTATAACTGCAATGATCAGAAACCACAGAGAGACGGCAAAAGGAGATCTCAGTTGTGAAGGTGGTCCTTCCCACGACCACTCAGCTATTGTCTACGAAGTTACGATACAATACGCATAAAAAAAGTCTCCGAGAGAGATAATCGGCTACGGTTTAATTTGTCTAAAATCATAATCCAATTCCCATATTCCATCTACAAAAAAAAATGTGATAGCAGGAAAGCGCAGAAGTGCTGAAACAAAAAGTGTCAAAGTAGTACAGAAGGGTTAGAGCCTGAGAGTGGCAGAACAGATTAAGCAAGTATCTTTTTTACACGCCCGATTTCCCCACTTTTCAGACAAACTTTGATTCCATGTGGATGTGCGGGTGAATGAGTTAAAATATCCTTTACAATTCCTTCAGTGAGTTTCCCTGTCTGCTGGTCTTTTTTCAGCACAATTGAAACACGTAATCCCGGTCTTATATCTGTGCGTCTGGTCCCATCCATAAAGTGATCTCCTGTGAGTTATTCTTTGATTCCACCATCGTACTTATTTTTTCTGCTGCCTTCGTAGAGCTCATACTCGAGGAGCCTGCATTCTATCCTGCTGTTAAAAAATGGGATTCTCCTGATGTATCAAGATAAAGCGAGCATCTATCGTCTTTCCAATAGAGGTTTACTACGACCATGTCCTGGGCAGGGCCTGAGTCAGGACGTTTTCCTCGCTTTTCCTTTATCCTGTCTGCAATCGCATCCTTGCACTTTACGTTTGCATAGCGCGAATCCCTGATAGTGGGGTTATCCACGCTGGAGGTTACAGAAAAATATCCATCCTCGTCTATATAATCCTCCCATACTATTTCGGAAACCGCCATGTAGAGGGCATCGGCATCTGCTGCAATAAATTCCCTGAGGAGGAAAAGGACACGGTGTCCTGTTCTGAGATGGAGATTAAGCCTCATGGTATCGTCGATGGTGCCTTCTGTCTCTATGCCTGCCAATGTCTCAGAAAAAACGGGAAATCCGAGCTTAAGGAGCTCTTCTTTTAAAAAAGGCGGTATGCCCTTTGCGCAGGTAATAAGAATTTTTCTTTTTCCCATGCCCTTATCTTCTTTTTTTATCTGATGCATCTTTACGGGCAGTGCAGGTGATGATGAAATTTTCAGGCTTCAGATCATGGTTTTTCTCAAGCTCCTCAACAAAGACATTGATTGCCTTTCGCATGAAGGCTGAGAAGTTTATGCCCCTCGGTAATGCATGGATCCTCTGACGCGTGTCTTCGTCGATTGATGCCGTGTACTTTGCCATAACCACTCCTTCTAAAACAAAAAGCCCATTCTTTTTTTGAGAACAGGCTTTCGTTCTTTACCAAACATTCCTTAAAGAATAATGTAACCCACTTCCCCCCTCACCTCAACGAGGATAATGTACTATATCCGAAACTGCCATGCCACTGCAACAGCAATGAGTCCGCCTAAGGCGGAAGCAAAGAAGCAAGCGAGTAAGCTATTAACCTAAAAAGCGGATGAGATGGTTTTCTTTCTTAAAATGAGTGAACCTGTTGCACCTATTAGGGATATGGCTGCGGAGAGCATAAATGCATAAGTAAATGTTCCTGTTGTGTCCTTGAGCCACCCACCGATTACCGGGCCCAATGCCTGACCTATTCCGAAAAAGAGGGTGATGAAACCAAGGCCGGCCGGAGCGAGCCTCCCTCCCACAGCGTCCCCTGATGCCG
Organism: Nitrospira sp.; assembly: GCA_016873595.1. Lineage (GTDB taxonomy): Bacteria > Nitrospirota > Thermodesulfovibrionia > Thermodesulfovibrionales > SM23-35 > VGWZ01. The sequence goes on along the minus strand of VGWZ01000076.1, from coordinate 4,941 downwards.
CAGCCATGATTGTCGGTACAGAAAAGGAAGCAATGCCGAATACAAAGGCAGATACGTAAAACCCGGTGTAATCTTTCCAGAAAGCAAAGATGATATAAGAAACTGCAAGGGTCACATAAGCGATTATTAAGCCGAATCTGCGTCCGAGCACATCAGAAATCCATCCGTAGATGACCCCGCAGAAGATGCTGACAATACCGAGGAGAGCAAATATCCTCCCTGCAGCGATAGAAGGAACCCCTATCTCTTTGGTGAGATATGCAACAAAAAAGGTAAGGTATATAATATATGAGAAGCCGAACATAAAATAAACACAGCCCAGTTTCCATATTTCTGTTTCTCCAACAACGTCTTTGAATGCTGAAAAGAGCGTAACCTTCGGTCCTCCTCTTTGCTCCTCCTCACCGCCGTACATGGAGAGCCCCTTTTCTTTCGGGTTATTCCTCAGGAATGCATAACAAACAAAGGAAAATATAAATACGGCAATGCCCAGTACAAACCATGCATACCTCCATCCGTCTTTCCCGAAGTAAGAGATGATAAGGGGGAGGATAATGCCGGACAGGAAGAGACCAATGCCTACACCGGCTGACACTATACCCGTTGCGAATCCTCTCTTCCTTGCCACAAACCAGGCAGCAGGGAGTGCCATAATCGGCACATAGCAGCCTCCGTTACCTGTTCCTGTAATGAGTCTCATGATAAAAGCAGACAGGAATGAATCTACGAGGCCGGTGAGGAATAAGCTTATACCGATCACGATGAGGGATATGAAAACTACCCGTCGGACCCCGAAACGGGCTGCAAGGAATCCCCCTATGATTGCAAGACAGAGGTATCCCACAAAATTTCCCATCGCAATAGACCCAAGCTGAGTATAGGTGAGCATTAAACCGTCTTTCATAGAGGGCAGTATGACAGAATAAGACATCCTTCCGAAACCGTGGGCAAGGATTGTAACGAGTGCTCCTGTAAATGCTATAATCCATGCGTAATGAATCATGTGACAACCCCTTTTTGACTATCTTTGCCTACCATAAATTTTTCAAGCATGCAAGCCGCAAAGCTAACAAGCTGGTAAGCCCGATAAATATAACCATCAGGCTTTTTTATCCTTTACAGGTTTTAACACTAACACCCTTATTGCCTCAAAAATCAACAGAACGCTCAGAATGAATAAGATAATTCCACAAATGCCTGAGATTACAGTATCAGATTTAATAGCTATGCCACTGAATTGGAGTAATAACCACATTGGTATAACTGATGCAATAAAACAATAGATCAGAAGGAAGATGTCCCACTGTTTTACAGGTATATCCGATAAAAAAGAGATGATTGGCTGAGGCAATCGTGGACCAATCCATACGATAAACAATACCAATGGTAAAAATATCAATGTAGCAAGCCAGAGTTTAAGTTTAAGTCTATACAACAGAATTCCCATAATGATTCCAAGCAAAAGGTAAAGTATCGACGATGCAGCTACACCCGGACCAAAAGCCATTCCTTACAGTGGCAGTCTTAAATGTCTGGGCAGTGATATCAGTAAATGCAATGATGACATAAATTAACGCAAACCAGACAAATATAAGAAAAAGAATATGCGAGGTACGGGACATATGGTGTTTTACAATCTCGCCAATAGATGCTGCCTTATGTCTTATAGAGGCAACGAAACTTAAAAAATCGTGTACCCCGCCGATGAATACTGCGCCGATTATAATCCACAGTACCGCAGGCAACCAGCCGAACCAGATACATGCAAGAATTGGCCCTACAATAGGTCCTGCTGCTGAGATTGCAGAAAAATGCTGTCCTAAAAGAAGGGCAGGTTTTGCCGGAACAAAATCAACTCCGTCGTTTAACCGGCATGCAGGTGTCGGCCGGGAATCGTTTAATCTCATCTGTTTGAATAAAAACCGGCCATAAAAAAGATAGCTTGCTAAGAATATCACTATCACAACAAGAACCAGGAGGCTAATCACAATCTATTATTCCCTTAATTACATCCATTTTTTCTTCTTGAAATAAATGAGCATGGAAATACCAATACTGAACATGAAGAGTAACACTATAGGACAACCCCAGCGCCACTCGAGTTCCGGCATATATTTGAAATTCATTCCATAAACTCCTGCAAAGAAAGTGAGCGGCATAAATATCGTTGCAATAATCGTCAGCACTTTCATTATCGAATTCAGTTTATTACTGATACTTGACAGATAGACATCGAGCATCCCGGAAAGCATTTCCCTGAATGTCTCTATTGTATCAATTACATGAATTGTATGGTCGTAAACATCTCTCAGATATATGCCAGTCGTTTCCTGAACAAGTGGTGATTCTCCTCTTTCCATGATACTGATTACTTCCCGTAAAGGCCAGACCGACTTACGCAGAAATATCATGTCTCTTTTAAAATTGTGAATTATCTGTAAGGTTGCCAGCGTTGGATTCGTCACTAATTCGTCTTCAAGGACAAAAGGATGCAATCCAAAGCAATCACCAAGTTTTTCTAAGGTCTCGATCTGATGCACACCGTCTACATTAATCCATGTTATGGCAGGCTTGTCTTTGTAAGGAAAACATTCCACGATCGTCTTTAATTCTTTTTCCTGAAAAAGTGTCTCGTCGTAATCGACTGCTGTTATCTTTATTTCACCAGTCTTTTTCTCCCCGATATGAATAAGAGTCCCCGGAGGAAGACCAGCCTTTTTTGCTCTTTTCTTAATGAGTCTTTGCATGACAGTTTACCTCTCTTTTACAGCTTAACCTGAATTTTCCTCAAGATAAAAACGCCACTGACAGAACATATCCCTGGGGTGGGGATCAGGTGGTGCAAAGAGGCATTCAACACGAATACGCTCATCTATTTCCTTGGCAAAATTGATAAATTCACCCCGGTGCATTTCTTTGCATACAAACTCTTCCAGACCTCTCCGGAGCCTGGCCTCCTGTGTGGGACATGAGGGAACTGATATAATTACCTGGTTTTCATCTTCATGGATATGATAGCCCGCGATAATGCGCCAGGGAAAAAGATTCAGAGCCTGTACGAAACCTCTCAGGCCTTTTTCGTAAATCTGAAAGCGTGAGAGAATATTTTTTGCGGCCATTCCAGCGACACGTGCCCAGACTTGTTCATTGATACGCTCTGCAATTGGCTGACCAAATCGCTCTCCAACATAGATAAACCAGAAGGCGTCTACGACCCTGTAATGCCAGAGCAGGAATTCAAGGTAACGTCGAAGTTCGGGTGCTTCCATCTTTTCAAATATTTTTAAATCCATATCACCTCCGTTTTACTGGAGAATTTTTACAACCTCTTTAACCCCCTTCTTCCTGAGCATCTCAATCATTTCTTTTGACGCAAGGCTTTTTAAAAATGTAGCCCTTTTTGTTTTATCTGGAATCTCCTTCACTACCTTTTTGCGAAATTTTTCCAGGAATTTCAAATAGCGGGAAAATTCGGAACCGTAGAGTTTTTCAAGTTCTTTACGAATTGATCTTGAAAGTGCAGGGCTTACGCCACTCGTTGAGATTGCTATAGTCAACGGGCCTCGTTTCACAACTGAGGGAACAATAAAATTGCACAAAGACGGAGCATCCACAATATTCACCAGGCACGGTGCATCTTCAGAGACGTGCTTATTAATGACCTGAGAATCTGTCGCAGCGATGATGATGAATGCATTTTTAAGATCGCCTTTTCTATAGTGCCGGGAAATATGTTTTATGTTGTTTTTACGTTTTTCTTTTTCGATCCTTTTTGTAAGTTGAGGACTTATGACTGTAACACGCGCACCCGCCTTGAGGAGAGTAAGGATTTTTCTTTCTGCAACCCTGCCACCACCGATAACGACAGCCCTTTTACCGATAAGATTGAGGAATGAGGGATAATAATTCAATTCATCTCTCGAAATAGAGACTCAAAAACACAGAACACTGGTTGAAAAAATGTTTTTGTTCTGTATGCTCATTTGATAGTAGTAAGTTCCTTCTTCGCAGTTATCGTAATCTTGTAATTTGGATACTTCTCGATAAGACGATTGAGATACTCTGTAGCTTTGTCTTTCTGTCCCATATTTTTATAAGACATCCCGCTGTAAAACAGCACATCAGCCTCACGTTTGTAATCAGGATATTTTTTCATTAATCCTTCGAACCTGCCAATTGCTGAGCTATAGGAACCTTTTTTATAGTAGAACTCCCCAACAAGAAATTCATAATCTGCAATTATATTTTTACATTTCTCGATTCTGAGATCTACAATCTCTTTATATGGGTTTCTTGGAAACATCTTCTTAAGTTTCTCAAATTCTTCAAGGGCCTTGGCTGCACCACTATATCCCCTCTCAGGGCCCTCTATCTGACCGAAGTGGACCATAGCAAGCTGGTACTGTGCATAAACAGCATACTTGTGGTCAGGATATACCTCAAGGAATCTTTGGAACTCAATAACAGCTAATTCAGGCTCACCCTCTTTCACATAAGTATCCGCAATCTTAAGCTGAGCAAGAGGAGCAAATTTTTTGGACAGGTCCCTGTTTTTAATCTCAAGAAGTGTTGTCCTTGCCTCCTCATAATCTTTTTTGTCTATCTGTTCGTTTGCTTTTGCAAGTGACTTTTCAGGATTGAATGGTCCTTCAGGTTTAATTGCCGGTTTCCCCGAACAGGAAACGCTAAAGAGGATAAGAAAAAAGAGAATGGAGAAGCTTATTTTCATTGTACTTTGTGTTGCCCTTTTACATGATTGTGTCGTTTCACTATTAAACCTTTAACTCTATTTTGAAGTCAAGTTATATAACCGTCTTGCCATCCCCCAGTTTTACAACAAGCTAACAGGAATGTAGAGATAACCCAAGACGTTTCATCAAATTATTTCTAAGCGAAACGCAAAAAATATCTTGACAAATAATAATATCCTGGTATCTTAAT
>VGWZ01000075.1 GCA_016873595.1 Nitrospira sp. | reverse complement strand
GCGGTTTCAGAGCTTCTGAGAAAGGAGAACGCAAAAAACTGGATAGAAGATTCCTTATGGAAAATGGTAGGTTCAAGCAGCTCAAAGGATAGAGACCTTTCTGTCAATCATGACAAGTATCTTTACGGTAAAAATAAATGAGGCTCTTCGTAGATACTTCAGCATGGCTCGCGCTCACCGATAAAAATGATCAATACCATAACAGAGCAGTATCAAAGAGTTTAGAAATAAAGCGACAAAAAATTGAACTTATAACATCAGAGTATATAATTGATGAAAGTATAACACTTATACGATATCGAGTCTCTCATCATGCTGCAATTATTTTTGGTGATTCTTTATTGAGCAGCAGGATAATCAGGATTGTAGATGTAACAGAGGAAGGCAGGCTTAAGGCATGGGAAATTTTTAAAAAATATGAAGACAAAGAGTTTAGTTTTACGGACTGCACAAGTTTTGCGCTGATGAAAAATTTAAGGCTCCAAAAGTCTTTTACATTCGATGAACATTTCAGGCAGATGGGATTTGAGATATTCTGAAGCATGAAGCTTACCTGGTCAAACTTTTCTTTTGATTTTTCTCAAAAGACCCATATCATGGGAATCCTGAATGTGACACCGGATTCTTTTTCTGATGGCGGTCTCTATTTTGAAAAGCATACTGCAATTGAAAGAGCATATAAAATGGTTGAGGATGGTGCTGACATCATTGATATCGGAGGTGAATCAACAAGGCCTGGCTCAGAATCAATCACCGTCGAGGAAGAGTTAAGACGCACAATCCCTGTTATTGAAGCACTTGCAAAGGAAATTAAAGTCCCTATCTCTATTGACACGTATAAATCAGAAGTCGCAAAAAAAGCACTCGATGCAGGTGCGTCCATGGTGAATGACATAAGCGGACTAAGATTTGACCCTGAGATGTTAGAGGTAGTTTCTGAATATAAAGTGCCGGTTGTGATAATGCACATAAGGGGAACACCGAAGAATATGCAAGTGAATCCAGTGTATGAAGCGCTTATTCCTGAAATTATGGATTATCTCAGAGAAGGTATAAGACTTGCTATGAAATCTGGAATTGCTGAAGATAAGATTATAATAGACCCGGGCATAGGCTTTGGGAAGACCTTTGACCACAACCTCGAGATCATTAAAAATCTTTACGAATTTACCTTTTTAGAAAAGCCAATACTCATTGGCACGTCAAGAAAAGCATTCATCGGTAAAATCCTTGGAGATGTACCAGTAACAGAAAGGCTTGAAGGCACTGCAGCAGCAATTGCGCTCTCTATAGTAAATGGTGCAAATATAGTAAGGGTCCATGACGTAAAAGAGATAGTAAGGGTGGCAAAGGTTGCAGATGCCATTAAGAGACCTCAAAATTCGTAAAACCTGATGCCTGCCCGATTTTTTTTATTCTTCGCATTTTCATGACGAATATTTAAAATAATACATGTTGAATAAAGAATCCATCCTTTCGTTCTTTAAAGAAAAAACAATCAGACCTCTCGGTTTCAGAGAAATTGTCTCCACAATGAGACTCAGCCATTCTGAGAGAAGGGCGCTCAAGCGTCTTTTAAGAGAGATGGTAAAAGATGGACAAATTGTTATTACCCGCAAAGGGCTCTATGGCCCTTCAGAGGGGATGAACCTTGTCACTGGATATTTCGATGCCCACAGAGATGGCTATGGTTTTGTAATATATGAAAAACCTGGAGAGAGAGATATTTTTATTCCTTCCCGCTGGACCCTCGGTGCAATGGATAATGACAGGGTTATGAGTAGAATTGAAAACTGGCATAAACGAGAAGGGAGAATTATCAGAATTCTTGAAAGAGCAAATTCAAGAATAACAGGAATACTTGATGTGACAAAATCAGCATGTTATGTAAGGCCAAGAAATAAGGCTTTTACCTTTGATCTCTATATAGCTCCTAAAGATAGGGGAGGGGCGAGGCATGGCGATACTATTGTTGCGGAGATAATAAGCTATCCAAAGGATAATAGACCTCCTTCAGGTAAAGTCATAAAAATATTGAAAAGACCTGAAGACCCGAGATCAGAATTAGAGGCTATTATAGAAGAGTTCAACCTTCCACAGAGATTTCAAAAGAACGTCCATGACGACGCAAAACGTCTCTATCAGAAAATGGTACACGAGACTAAATTAAAGAGAAGGGACCTCAGGAACCTTCCGACCGTTACCATTGATGGAGAGCATGCAAAGGACTTTGATGATGCCATTTCTATCAAACTATTTGAACACGGGTATAGATTATGGGTACATATTGCAGATGTGGGTTTTTATGTTGGTTGGGACTCAGCGATAGATAAGGAAGCAAGAAAGAGGGGAACGAGTATATATTTTCCTGATAAGGTTATTCCCATGCTTCCAAAAGAGCTGTCAGAGGATTTATGCAGTCTAAAACCAAAAGTTGAAAAACTTGCCTTTACTGTAGAAATGGATTTTGACAGAGATGGAAAGAGGCTCACGGCAAAATTTTATCCCAGCATGATAAAAAGTGATGAGAGGATGACATATACCTCTGTGAGAAAGATACTTATAGACCAGGACACTCACGAGCGAAGGAGATATGATTATCTACTTCAGGATTTCGAATTAATGAATGAATTAAGTAATATTCTCAGGAGCAGAAGACTTAAAAGGGGAAGTCTTGACTTTGACCTTCCAGAGCCAGAAGTATTGCTGGATTTACAGGGACGACCGGAAGCTATTATAAAAGCAGAGAGGAACATGGCACACATAATAATAGAGGAATTTATGATTGCTGCCAACGAGGCTGTGGCAGAACATTTACAATCAATGGGTTTTCCGTGCCTATACAGAATTCATGAAGAACCTGATCCGATGAAACTGGATGAGATAATGAAGTTCATAAAGCCGCTGGTAAAGTTACGGAAAAAATCATTGAAGCCAGCGGACTTCTCAAAATTGTTAGTTGAAATAAAGGGAACACCTGGAGAGGAGATTATCAATTATATGGTCTTAAGGAGCCTTAAACAGGCAAGATATTCTCCAATAAATGTTGGGCATTTTGGCCTTGCCTCAAAATGCTATGCCCATTTCACATCCCCTATCAGAAGATATCCTGATCTTGTAGTTCACAGAATACTCAGGAAAGCCTTATTAAAAAGACAGGTATCAAATAAAGAGAGTAAGGAACTCGAAGGACTTCTTCATACTATAGCCTTTCATTCAATCAGGATGGAACGCCGTGCAGATGAGGCTGAAAAGAAAGTGGTTGACGCAATGAGAGTCTGGTTCATGAAGGATAAAGTGGGTAAGGAATATGAAGGCAGGGTAATAAGCGTGACTCCCTATGGCCTTAAGATCAGGTTAAAAGATTTCTATGTAGAAGGATTAATTCATGTATCCTACATGACAGATGACTTTTATCAGTATAATGAAAGAACCCTGTCTCTTATAGGAAGAAACAAAGGCCGTGTGTTCAATTTAGGAAAGGAAGTGAAGGTGAGGATTGATAAGGTTGATATGGAAGAGAGGGAAATAATATGCGGTCTGTGTTAGATCCGCTGCCTTAAAGGTTACGATGAGGAGAAAAATGTTGTTATAAAACCAATAAAATCAATATCTTCGTGTTGTATTTCCGACAAGTATGATAATATATTAAGATTTGTGATTATTTACAGGAGGTGAAAGGTGTCGGAAAAGAATTTTTTCTTTACGTCTGAGTCGGTGACAGAGGGTCATCCTGATAAGATAGCGGATCAGATTTCTGATGCAATACTCGATGCGATACTTGCGAAGGATACAACTGCCAGAGTTGCATGTGAGACACTTGTCACAACAGGCCTGGCGTTTGTGGCTGGTGAGATCACCACAAGCTGTTATGTCGAGATACCCGATATTGTGAGAGAGACGATAAGAGAGATTGGTTATACAAGAGCGAAATATGGCTTCGATTATGAGACGTGTGCAGTTATTACATCAATTCATGAACAGTCCTCTGATATTGCTATGGGTGTTGATGTAGGGGGTGCTGGTGACCAGGGTTTAATGTTCGGATTCGCCTGTAACGAAACCGAGGAATTAATGCCGCTTCCGATCTTACTTGCCCATAAGCTTGCTATGAGACTGGCTGAGGTGAGAAAGAAAGATATTCTCAGCTATTTAAGGCCTGATGGTAAGACACAGGTAACAGTTGAGTACAGGGACGGCAAGCCTTTTAGAATAGACAGCATTGTTATTTCTTCCCAGCATAGCCCGCAAGTGACACTTAAAGAGATAGGGGAGGACATTGTTGAGAAGGTGATTAAGCCTACAGTCCCTGAAGATATTCTCGACGAAGAGCATGTGAAATATTACATAAATCCAACTGGCCGTTTTGTTGTTGGAGGGCCGATGGGTGATACAGGGCTTACCGGCAGAAAGATTATCGTTGATAGTTATGGCGGAGTTGGAAGGCATGGCGGTGGTTGTTTTTCCGGAAAAGATCCCACAAAGGTAGACAGGTCAGGTTCTTACATGGCGAGATATATCGCAAAAAATATTATTGCAGCAGGGATAGCGGAGAGAGTTGAAATCCAAATGGCATATGCCATTGGCGTACCTGAACCAGTATCAGTACTCGCCGATACATTTGGAACAGGGAAGATACCATCAGAGCAGATAGTAAGGATTATAAGGAAGAACTTCGACCTTACACCAAAAGGCATGATTGATACCCTCAATCTGAGGAGGCCTATATTCAAAAAGACAGCTGTCTACGGTCATTTTGGAAGGACTGATCCTGACTTCACATGGGAGAAAACAGATATGGCAGGTACTTTGAAGAAAGAGGCAGGGCTATAAACGGTGAATAGTGAGCAGTGAATAAAAAAATTGATTCTGATCGCTTATACTAAAATGTTGTTCAATAACAAAGGTTTTAGGTCATTCCTGCGAAAGCAGGAATCCAGAAATGATTAAAAAATATCTGGATTGCCGTGTCAAGCACGGCAATGACAGTTGGGATCGAAGGACAAATGATAAAACATGACATTAAGGATATCAATTTAGCGAAAAAGGGTAAGCTCAGGACAGAATGGGCTGCTCAGGAGATGCCTGTATTAAAGAGTATTGCAAAACGTTTTAGCAAAGAAAAACCCCTGAAGGGAGTCAGGATATCTGCCTGTCTTCACGTGACAACAGAGACAGCGAATCTTGTGGAAACCCTGAAGGCTGGTGGGGCAGAGGTATTTCTCTGTGCATCTAACCCTTTAAGTACGCAGGATGATGTTACTGCTTCTTTGGTCAGATTTTCCAAAATCCCTGTCTTCGCAATAAAGGGAGAGGATAACAAAACATATTACAGGCATATTCGTGATGCCCTTTCTTTAAAGCCTCATATTACCCTGGACGACGGTGCTGACCTCGTGTCAACACTCCACAGAGAAAGAAAAGAACTGATTTCCAGTGTCTTAGGAGGTACAGAGGAAACCACGACAGGGGTTATACGCCTGAGGGCAATGGCAGATAAAGGTGTTTTGAAATATCCGATTATTGCAGTAAATGATGCGTATACAAAGTATCTGTTTGATAATCGCTATGGTACAGGGCAAAGCACAATAGACGGAATAATGAGGGCAACGAACAGGCTCATTGCAGGCTCTACAGTTATAGTCTCTGGTTATGGATGGTGTGGCAAAGGCATTGCGATGAGGGCAAAGGGTATGGGTGCAAGGGTCATTATTACTGAGATAGACCCATTAAGAGCACTTGAAGCAACAATGGATGGGTTTGAGTTGATGCCCATCAAAGAGGCCTCAAAAATAGGTGATATCTTTGTTACAGCAACTGGAGATATTGATGTAATTTCGAAGGAATGTTTTACCCTAATGAAAGATGGTGCGATCCTGTGTAATTCAGGCCATTTCAATGTTGAGATTTCGATTGATGACTTAAAGAAGATTTCAAAGAAGAGAAGGGTCATAAGGGACTTTGTAGAAGAATATACCCTGAAGAATAACAGGAGAATCTATCTTCTCGGGGAAGGAAGGCTTGTTAACCTCGCAGCAGCAGAGGGTCATCCGTCAGCAGTTATGGATATGAGTTTTGCAAACCAGGCACTCTGTGTTGAATTTATAGCAAAAAATTACAAGAGGCTTGAGAATAAGGTCTACAGTGTCCCCGAAGAGATTGACAGGAAAATCGCCCGGTTAAAGCTCCAGGCAATGGGAATCAAGATAGATACGCTGACAGAAAAGCAGAGGAAGTATCTGAAGAGCTGGGAAATGGGGACATAATAAACAGACGTAATAAAAGATAGTTGTAAGTTAAACGAATAATGCAGACATTGTTCAAAAATATATTTAACCAAAATTATTCTTGAAATTGTGACATATAGGCAGAGCATAGCATTTTCGCTCATTCTCGACGAACATCCTGTAATCCCCCCTTACCCCCCTTTAGCAAAGGGGGGATGGGGGGATTTAGAATCCGCTCAAATACTATGCCCTGCCTATCGGAGCATTATCTAATATTATTTAGGTTAGAAAAGATGAAAGGCAAAGTGGTTTCTATTAATATAAGCGACAAGAAAGGTGTCCGGAAGAAGCCTGTAAAGATGGCAGTGATAAAAAAGGATTTTGGTATTGAAGGAGATGTACATGCATCCGGCAAATGGCACAGGCAGGTGAGCCTCCTTGCGATCGAGAGTATTAAAAAGATGCAGGCTTTGGGCCTGAACGTTAATCCTGGTGATTTTGCAGAGAATATTACCACAGAGGGAATTGACCTTCTTAAACTCCCCATTGGCACAAGAATGGCCATAGGAGATGCGATAGAGGTCGAAGTAAGCCAGATAGGAAAGGAATGTCATACCAGGTGTAATATTTATTATCAGGCTGGTGATTGTGTTATGCCAAAAGAAGGAATTTTTGTAAAAGTCTTAAAAGGCGGGAAGATTAAGAAAGGTGACGAAATAAGAGCAAGAAGTAAGAAGCAATAGAGTATGATTACTGTTGCCATATTGACCATAAGCGATAAAGGCTCAAAAGGTGAACGAGAAGATTTAAGCGGACCTTTGATTGAGGATATATTAAAGGGAATAGGAGCTGAGATAAAGTATTATGAGGTACTGCCTGACGAGAAAGAGCTGATACGAGAAAGCCTTAACGAGTATTGTAGAAAGGTTGACCTGATACTTACGACTGGTGGAACAGGGCTTTCCCCGAGAGATGTGACACCTGATGCAACCCTTGAGGTTATTGAGAGAGAGGTCCCCGGCATTGCTGAGGCAATGAGAGCAGAAGGGGTTAAAAAGACAAACAGGGCAATACTTTCAAGGGCGGTAGCAGGCGTAAAGGGAGAGACGTTGATCATTAATCTTCCGGGAAGTCCAAAGGCTGTAAAAGAAAACCTCGAAGTTATCTTAGACGTAATACCCCATGCAATAGAGAAGATTAAAGGAGACCCTGCAGAGTGTGGCCGTTAGGCGGATGAAATGAAGGATGTCTCTTTTCCCTTAGCATTTCTTGCAGGCGTGTTGTCATTCCTTTCCCCATGTGTTCTCCCGCTCGTGCCCTCTTATGTATCCTTTATTACTGGTATTTCATTTGAAGACCTCACCACAGATGTGGACAGGAAAAGGGTGAGATACCTGACCATCACACACTCACTTGCATTTATATTTGGTTTTTCGTCGGTCTTTATCACTTTGGGCGTATCATCATCTGGCATAGGCAGACTTTTATTTGACTACATGGATTATATAAGAATAATCGGTGGTATTGTAGTCATCATATTCGGTTTGTTTGTTGCGGGTATTCTGAAATTCGGCTTTCTCATGACGGAAATAAAATTCAAAATAGGAGGGAGACCATCGGGATATATTGGATCGGTTCTTGTAGGGATGGCATTTGCAGTAGGCTGGGCACCGTGCATCGGCCCAATACTTGGCACAATACTCATTTATGCAAGTTCACAGGCATCTGCCCTCTATGGATTCAAGCTCCTCTTAGTCTATTCCCTTGGCTTTGCAATCCCCTTTTTTATCTCAGCCCTTGCAATTAATTCATTTCTCAGTTATTCAAAGAAACTGGCTAAATATATGCGATGGATTATGTTTTTCAGTGGACTTATCCTCATTGTGTTCGGGATCATGCTCCTGAGCAATAAGGTGCGTGAATTCTCAGGATTATTTCCAGATTTCGGGATTAAGTTCTAATTTTAAATGTTCCACGTGGAACAATAGAGGGGATGAAGTCGTCGTAACGTTGATATCTTTGTAGCAAACTTATCTCAATAAATAGGGATAGCTGTACCTACTTAATCTAAAAAGGATTTTTATGTTAGTCTTTGCCGCCGTTGTTTTCTGCCGTTGCGGGCATCTCTTTTTAAAGTCAAGAATGAACAACCCTGCGGCAAGACCACAGGGTATCTAAATATATTTGTAACCATGGTATGCTGTCATTCCTGCGGAAGCAGGAATCCAGAAAAAACAAAGAAACTGGATTCCGCATCAAGTGCGGAATGACAAATAAGGAAACCCTGTAGCAAGACTACAGGGAATATCGAGTTCAAGACACGACACCTTTTCTACGACTAACGGCAGTTCCTATAACTTCACCTCCCATACGGTATGAATAAATACTACCACATCGCTCCCGAAAAAACAACAATCTGAATACACATCCCTATTTTTCGATTTGACGCACGATAGGCCAAAAGACTGCTCTATAAAATTGATAATTGGTGGGTGTTCCTGATTATTCCATAACTATCTCAGCCTCAACTTTTATCTTAGCCTGTAGTTTTATTCGCAAAAGGGGATTATGGTAAGAAACAAGACCTGATGCTCCTCAGCTTGTTTTATCTTTTTGTCAAATGTGGAGACCTGACACTATCTTTCCCTATCTTTCCTAATAACATAGAGCCGACATCCCATGTCTTATCGTTGAGCAACGTGGTGCGGGGTGATATACCGGGTTATTCAATTCCTGTAGAGGATGCCCTGATGAATGCGCCTGACCATACAGATAAATTCTACAGGGTGCCTAAGATAATAGAGTAGATTACCCCAGTTTTTTAGTCGGTCTTTTGAGGAT
>VGWZ01000074.1 GCA_016873595.1 Nitrospira sp. | reverse complement strand
GTTAAGGGGAAGTCTTTTGACCTGTCTGTCTTTTTGTTCTCTCTGGTTCCATGAGGGTATCATCTTGATCGCCCTCCATAACATCTTCATATTCAGGCACTACAATTCCACGTCTTACCATAATGCTGTATATAAGATTAGAGCGATTTGTAACATATCTGCTATTACCGATTGGATTGTATTTTCTTGGATTCGGCAGGACTGCTGCAAGTCTCACTGCTTCTTTAGGAGTAAGTGCAGATGCAGACTTTCCATAATAATATTGTGATGCGGTTTCGATACCGAATATTCCCTTATCGCCCCATTCTACGACATTGAGATAAAGTTCGAGAATCCTTTTCTTTGTTAACACCTTTTCCATTCTCCATGTAATGAGTGCTTCCCTGAATTTTCTGAAAGGATTTTTTGTAGGTGACAGATAGAGGTTTTTCGCAAGCTGCTGACTTATCGTGCTGCCTCCCAACTTGAATTTCTTCGTCTTTATATCTTTTTCAATCGCCTTTTGTATTGCCTCATAATCGAAGCCTTCATGACTCCAGAATTTATCATCTTCTGCGATGAGCACAGCCTTTATGAGAAAGGGAGATATTTGAGAAAGGGGAACCCACTTCTGCTGAATCCTGTAATTTTTACCTTCCTTCTTCCATTCCTTTTCTCTGTATTCCATGAATGCGGTCTTCTTTGGATTCTCTTTTCTTAACCTTGAAACATCGGGCACTAAAAAGAGATAAAGCATCAGTCCACCCGATAAGATAAGAATAAGCAGGAAAATAAGTTTTCGCAGTTTTAACGATCCTTATGCCACTATCTCCGTGCCAATTCCCTTTTTCGTGAATATTTCAAGAAGGAGGCAGTGAGGGATTCTGCCATCTATGATGTGAGTTTTTGATACACCGCCTTCAATTGCCTTAAGACATGCCTGGACTTTTGGCAACATTCCCTCTGTGATCGTCCCATCATTAATGAATTTTTTTATCTGTTTTTTTGTAAGGGTTGATACTATTTGATTCTTCTTATCCATAATCCCGGGAACATCTGTGAGTAATATGAGCTTCTCAGCCTTAAGTGTTGATGCGATAGAGGCAGCTACATAGTCAGCATTGATATTGAGTGTCTCTCCTTTTGATCCAACTCCTATAGGCGAAATAACAGGAATAAAACCTTCTTTTTCGAGACTACTCAGCACATGTGTGTTTACACTCGTCACCTCACCGACAAGGCCAAGGTCTATGAGTGTGTCAACACCTGTTTCAGAAGATATTCTTTTTACTAATTTTCTTTTTGCTCTGATAAGTTCTCCGTCTTTACCGCTCATGCCTACTGCTTTCCCACCATGGCTGTTAATTAAAGAAACAATTTCTTTATTTACAAGACCCCCGAGTACCATTTCCACAATATCCATCGTTTCTTTATCGGTAACCCGTTGTCCTTGAACAAACTCAGGCTTTTTACCCATCTTTTCCATTACAGAGTTTATCTTTGGTCCACCACCATGAACAATTACAGGGCGGATACCGATATAATTCAAAAGTACGATATCCTTGGCAAAGGCATTCTTTAAGTCCTCTTTAACCTGTGCCGAACCTCCATATTTTATAACAAATACTTTTCCGTAAAAATTCCGTATATATGGGAGTGACTCAATCAGTATTTCAGCTTTTGTGATTATATCCTTCATGACTTATTCAACCTCAAATCAAACCTCACCAGGCTCACTCTAAGATACTGCTGTGTGCAATTAGTTTATCAACGTATTATTCCCCTGTTCACTATCTCATTATAAAAAACAGGGTTATCCGCAAATTTAAGCCCTGCATCCTGGGTTATCTTGCCCTCTAAGCATAGTCTTGCAAGGCACTGGTCAATAGTAATAAAATCATCTGTTGACTGTTGCAACATTGACCTAATCTGATGTGTTTTCGCTTCACGTATCAGATTTTTCACCCTGTACGAATTGACAAGCCTTTCGTATGCAAGAATCCTTCCCTCTCCTTTCTTTAATGGAACCAACCTCTGATTCAGAATAAGGAGAAAATTCTCTGCAAGCTGCACCCTCACCTGTTGCTGTTGAAATGGAGGAAACATATCGATAATTCTCTCTATAGAAGATGTGGCAGTATGTGAATGCAATGTACTCATGACAAGATGACCTGTATCTGCTGCCTGGAGTGCTATTGCAAAGCTTTCCATGTCACGCATCTCCCCAATCACAATCACATCAGGGACCTGCCTGAAGATATGTCTAAGGCCTTCGTGAAAAGAGTCAGTGTCAAGACCCACTTCCCTCTGATTCACATTGCTCGCTTTATGCTTATGAAGATATTCAATGGGGTCTTCTATGGTTATTATATTGCATTTTCTTTTTGAGTTAATGATATCTACCATAGCAGCTAAGGTGGTAGTCTTTCCATGACCAACCGGACCGGTGACGAGAATGAGCCCTTGTGTTTTAAGGGCATATTCCTCGATCCACGGGGGCAATCCAAGCTCCTCAATATTAGGGATTATCTCTATAACAGGACTTATTGCAATCGAGACTGAATTTCTCTGCTTGTATATATTTATCCTGAATCTCCCTATATCAGGAAATGTACTCGCAAAATCCAGTTCTTTTGATCTATTAAACTCCTCCCGCTGCTTCACAGACATTAACTCATTGGCAAACATCTCAACCTGCGCCGGTTTCAGTGACTTTAAGGAAAGCCTTTTCACCTCATTGTCCTTCTTAAGACATAGTGGAACGCCTGCGGTAAGAAGCAGATCCGATGCATTTTCCTCGACAATCATACGGAATAAAGACTTTAAATCCAACACTTCAACATCCGCGAGCTTCTTCACCCCCGTAACTTCCAGTTCTATTCCACTCAAGGGCTCATTGAGTTTGCCACCCTTCTCCTCGATAATCTTTAATGCAACAGCTATCTGTGAAGACGGGACAACAACTGGCTGTATAGAACGGCCAAGAATGAATTCAATGTCACTAATTGCTGCAAAGTTATGTGGATTTACCATAGCAAGAGTGACACTTTTGTCTCCAATTGCAATGGGCAGAGCTCCATAGTCCTTCATCTTATCAAAGGGAAGTATATTGATGACTGATGGTTTTATAGTGAGCTTAAACAAATTTGCTGTAGGAACACCAAACTGTTTTCCAAGAAACTTCAGGAGATCATCTATAGTTAAATAACCCAGATCAACGAGTATCTCGCCTACATGGCCACCGGACTGAGATTGTATTCTCATCGCTTCTTTTAATTGATTGTAATTTATATGCCCGAACTGAACGAGCATTTCACCGAGCTTTTGTCTCTTGCCTGCCTTAATTTTAGTATCCATAATACATCCTTATCTTATATTTTTCTTTTTAAGAATCATAGTAGCAAATCCGAATACATTTATACAATAATTATCCCATATCATGGCAAGAAAGTCATGTGAGTATTGAATTATTATCATGCTATTATTTTACTCAAAAGCATCACGTGTGTTCCTGACATGGAATGCACACAATTTGCCCATTCTTAACCCTTGCCCTCGGTTCCATAACCTTTTCACCACAAAGAGCACACAGTATGCTTGGATATATCCCCGCTTCTTCGGGCAGATTTACTTTTTCTTTGACAATCTTAAAAAGCTCTTTATCCTCAGCTTTCAGTATCGCTTCAATCTTCTTTGTTTTTCTTTTGTGAATTGTACGTAACACTTCTTTGGATCGGTCCCCTCTCATATACCTTTCCCACATCTGTTTTTCCTTCTCTGTTTCGTCAGGAGATTTCCAATGAACAGAAATTCTTATCCCTTCACTAGAAGGTCTTTTCACAAAGGTATATACCTGTTTTCCATAGTCTTTGAATATCAGGTTACCTTTTCCAAATGTGCATCCCGTCATAACCTGAATCGCATCTACTGCACAGGAGCTATTCTCAACAATTGCGACTATTTCTTCATCATGTGCCTTCTTTCCAAATTCCTTTACGATGAAATTCGATACTCTGTAACCAAGTGCAAGGCCAGGACATATATGACCGTGGAATTTCACAACATCTTTAAAGTTTTTCATAGGACTATTATTTATCTGCATTTTCTTTATGAATTGAACGCAGCAAAAAGCTTATCATACGTGTCCATTATATGCTCTGGAACCACTCTTACTTCGCCAAGGACTGTCATGAAACTGGTATCACCTGCCCATCTCGGCACCATATGGAGATGAACATGTTCTTCCATTCCCGCGCCAGCCACCTTCCCGATATTAATGCCAAGGTTAAAACCCTCTGGCATAAGGGTTTTCTGAATTGATTTGATGGAATACTGTACGACCTTCATAAAATCGAGAAGTGCATCATCTGTAAGATTATCAAGTGACGGGGTATGAACATACGGGACAATCATGATATGAGCATTATTATAAGGGTATCTATTCATTATCACAAAGTTATGTGAACTTCTATACAGTATGAGATTATCTTTATCTTTGCTTCTATCCTGTTTTGGAAATTCGCAGAAGATGCATTCGCCTGTTTTCTCTGACAGTATATATATCATTCTCCACGGTGCCCATATTGTCTTCATATAACCTCCACAGTATAAACGATACACGATTCATGATTCACGATACAGGATAAATTTTTCTATTCCGGTATCTCATATCTTGCATCATGTATCTTGCATCCTGCATCGAGGCTTAAGTCTTTCCAGTACCCTCTGTGCATCTTCCCATGTGAGCCACTTATCCTTGGGATTCCTGATAAGATAGGCAGGATGGAATGTGGGCATTAAGGGAATTCCCTTGTAGTCAAAAAATTTTCCTCGTATTGCTGTTATCTTTAACCCTACGTTTCCGATGAGCGTCTGTGCAGAGATACGGCCCAAGCATATAATTACATCAGGATGTATAATCTCTATCTGTCTCTCTACAAAATTTCTGCATTGCTCTATTTCATCTTTTTCAGGGTCACGGTTCATTGGTGGTCTGCACTTTACTATATTCGCAATATATACATCCTTCCGCTTAAATCCCATTTTCTCTATAAGCCTCGTGAGGAGCATACCTGCATCACCTACAAAAGGTCTCGCCTGAAGGTCCTCTTCTTTTCCTGGCGCCTCACCAATAAACATAAGCCTTGAACGAGGATTGCCCTCTCCAATAACAATATGTGTCCTATCCTTTGAAAGCCTGCACCTATTACACTCACCAATTTCCTCTCTCAGTGCCTTAAGGGCAGCTTCTTTGTCAAGTGATGGGTGATGGGTAATGGGTGATGAGTTTTTTTGCTTATTTGCTCCTTGCAATTTGTTACTTATGAATGATATTGGCAATCTTTCAAAGCCCAGTGCATTATAAAATTCAAGGACTGTCTTAATGTTTTTTATTATCTGTTTTTGCATCTGCCTTTCACTGATTACTGATTGCTGATTACTGTCTTTTTATCTTTCTCCCCATTTTAATTTCGTCCTCAGGGTTTGGAAGTAATCCCTGCCACTGGGTATGACAAGTTTTGCTTTATAGGGTGCCTTTTCTGTTTTCACAACATCATCTTTATTTAATGGGCAACCGGCGCGGCCATCAAGAGTAAGAAAGACCTCTTCACTCCATGACCTGAGGACTATTTCGATGAGGACATCATCAGGCAGGACTATCGGTCTATTTGCGAGCATATGTGAGCATATCGGTGTCAATACGATACTGTTCAGTGTAGGATAGAGGATAGGACCTCCTGCTGAAAGAGAGTACGCAGTAGAGCCAGTGGGTGTAGAGATTATTAAACCATCAGACTTAAAGGTAGTGACATACTTATGGTTTATATATGTTTCAAGGTAGAGTATCCTCGCAAAAGCCCCTTTCGTAACCACCACATCATTCATGGCAGTGTATTCTGCAATTTGTTTTCCCTGCCTCATGACGTGTGTGATGAGCATAAGCCTCTCCTCAATAGAACATTCACCAGAAAGCACCTTCTCTACAGTCTCATAAAGTTTATCCACCTGAACTTCTGTCAAAAAACCGAGAGTCCCTAAATTAATACCAAGAATTGGAACTCCTTTTTCTCCTGCAAGCGCGCACACACTGAGCATCGTCCCGTCTCCACCCAGGACAATAACCATATCTACTAAAGAAGGTATCATTGCCCGAGGCGTTCCCTCTGTTTTTAAGGCTGATGCGGTTTCGAGGTCAACATAGGTCTCATAACCTCTCTGTTTGAGCCACGGCAAAAGCTCCTTCACTGTTTCAGGTGTCTCTGGTCTTCCGATCTTACAAACTATTCCAATCTTTTTCATCTCTGCCCTCTATTGTTATCTCTCTTATTTCTTCACCAACAGATGTTAACCCGACCCTTATCAGGTTTTCAGGCAACATGTTTTCAGCCTTTTCAGCCCATTCAATAACTGAGATACCACTCCCTCCTATGTGTTCCCAAAAACCAACCTCATCAAGTTCTGAGTCTTTCTCAATCCTGTATAAGTCTATATGGGAAAAAGGCGGGTCTGAATCATATTCGGTAATTATTGTAAAGCTTGCACTCATGATATCTATCTCTTCAATACCTAATGCACGTGCTATCCCTTTGACCATTGTTGTTTTTCCGCTGCCAAGCTCACCATAAAGACCCACAGCATCCCCGGGTCTTAACTTCTTTCCTAACCTGTAACCGATATCCTTGGTTTCATCAGGCCCCTTACTTATATATTTTTTATTCTGAATTCGACCTTCCAACATGATTGCTTATAAACATATATTTACTCAACTACAAAATGCCTATAAACCCTCCTTGAGCTCCAATCAGACTCTTCTCATATCTATAAGAATAATATTCTTCAGGATTGCAATAGGTGCATTCATCAGAAAGCCAAATATTTTCTTCAAAAATGCCCATTGATAATGCCTGGTACCTATTTGCTGATGACAGGTCAACATAGTACCTGTCATCACTTTGCATAAAGTATTTTCCCTCTCCTGTAGACTTATAAATTGCATCTTTAACCTCACCTCCTACCTGATAGCATCCCCATCTGATACTTGGACCGAGTGCGATTACAATCTCTTTTGGTGACGAGGAAAAATATTCTATCATTAACGTAACAGTCTTCTTTACTATTCCAGATGCAGTACCCCTCCACCCTGCATGCACTGCGCCGACGACTGACCTTTTTTTATCAAAAAGAAGAACAGGGACACAATCTGCGACCTGAACACCAATCAATATCCCTTTTCTTTGAGTAACCACTGCATCAGCAATCTCTGGTTCAAGGTCTGACTTTATTACTAATACTTTATCTGTATGCTGTTGTATAGGGAAATAGATATCTTCTTTTTTAATAGATAAAAAATTGCTCATCTTTTTCACATCCACACCAAATGATTTTGTGGTAAAAAATGCTTTTACCCCGTTAGAAAAAAAGCCCTGTCCCGGCTTTCTAACGGGGTTTACATTTCCATTAAAAATATCTGGGAAGATTAACCTACTCATTAGACTTCTCTATGAGTCATCGACAAAGAATAGAAAGCAGCAGGTAGCTTATCTATGATATCTGTTGCAATTAAAGGATGTTCACCTTTTTCAGATGCTGCAATGTCTCCTGCAAGCCCATGGGTGTAAACTCCAAGTATAGATGCCTGGACGGGTTTCAAGCCTTGACTCAAAAACCCTACAATCATTCCGGTAAGCACATCTCCTGTTCCTCCTGTTGCCATCCCGGGGTTACCTGTTGAATTGATAAAGGCTTTTCCATCAGACCCTGCAATAATGGTCGGAACACCTTTAAGCACAAGATATGTCCCTGTCTCTTTTGCAAAGGACATCGCGATATTAAGCCGATCCTTTTCGATATCCTGTATCCTGTATCTTGTATCCTGTAAAAGCCTCGCCATCTCGCCTGGATGGGGAGTGAGAATTACAGGTACCCTTGCCTTCTTAAAAACCTCTCTCTCCCCTTTAATTGAATTTACTCCATCTGCATCTATGACCATCGGTTTTGTGGAGTTTTTTATCATGTTTTTAATAATTTTTTGGGTGTCAGCGCTCACACCAATTCCAGGCCCGATAGCGAGAACATCCGCTTTCTCATTCAGGAAATCACGTATTATATCTGACGCCTTTGCCGAAAGTGTCCCGTCACCCTTATCCGGCAGAATCAGGGTCATCTCCTCTGTGACACGTGACTGGACTATCTCAGATAGAGAGTCAGGGACACCTATTGTCACAAGCCCTGCTCCAGATCTCAGACATGCCTTTGCTGCCATAAATGCAGCACCTGTTTTCCCCCTTGAACCTGCAACGATGAGCACATGACCATAGTCACCTTTATGAGAATAGTTAAGCCTCTCAGGGATTAAAGTGGATACCTCATTTTTCATGAGTAGTTCAACATTGAATTTCTCTGATTCGAGTAATTCTTTCGGGAATCCGATATCCTCGATGAATAGTTTCCCGGCGTATTCAGCACCTGGATAGAGCAAATGACCTCTCTTTGGAAGGCCGAATGTTACCGTATAATCTGCACGTACCGCATCTCCCATTATCTGACCACTACCTGATGAGATACCAGATGGTATATCAATTGAAACAACAGGCACATTTGATTTATTAAGAAATGTTATGACCGCAGACAACCTACCTGTAACATTTTTACTCAACCCTGTACCTAAAATTGCATCAACGATAATGGAATGCCGGGTAAGCACTGGAGATTGACAAACAAGAAGTTCCTTTATTGGCTGGATATCAACCCCGAATTTTACTGCTACTTTATATTGTAATAAGGCATCTCCTTTCAAATCTTCTGGCCTTGAAGTAAGAAAAACCTTCACATCCCAGCCTTCGTTATAGAGATTCCTTGCAACAACCAGACCGTCACCGCCATTATTACCGCTTCCTGCGATAACAATAATCTTTTTTCTGTTAAATATTTCTTTAATCTTAGAGGCAACAGCGAGCCCTGCCCTCTCCATAAGCACAGTACTTGGGATGCAATACCTTTCGATGGTCTTTGCATCAATTTCTCTCATCTCTTGTGCTGTTACAACTTTCATCGTTTCTCTCTGCACATGAAAATTTCAAATTATTATAGCTTATA
>VGWZ01000073.1 GCA_016873595.1 Nitrospira sp. | reverse complement strand
GAGAGACAGAAGAAGATTATTGAGTTCCTCAAATCCTATGTGAAAGACCATGGATATCCACCGACAATGAGGGAGATAGGGGAACATTTCGGTTTTACCTGGCCTGCTGCCAGAGGACATCTTATCGCACTTGGGAGAAAAGGCGTTATACGCATAAACCCTCTTAAATCAAGAGGCATCGAGATCATAGGATTAAGGCAGAAAGATGCGGTAGAGTTGCCTGTTGCAGGAAGGATAACGGCAGGGGAGCCTATCCTGGCTATAGAAGAGATAGAAAGTCATATGCTCCTTGACAAAAACCTATTTAAGGATAGTAATGCCTTTGTACTGAGAATAAAAGGTGACAGCATGGTAGAGGCGGGAATATTTGACGGAGATTATGTAGTAGTAAGGCCTCAGAAGGAGATCACAAGTGGAGAGGTAGGAGTTGTGCTTATTGGTGAGGAAGCCACAGTCAAGAAAATATCTGTAAAGAGGGGATCTGTAACCCTTATACCAGCAAACAAAATGATGAAGCCGGTAACCTACAAGCCTGATGAGGTGAGCATAGTAGGCAAGGTTATAGGGGTCATAAGGAAATTGTGATGCACATTGGAGAGACTATAAGCGTTATCGCTTCCTTTGGTTTGCCTTATAAAATAAGGCCGGTAAAATTTAAATGGACTGGAAGGCTTTTTGCGGTAAAAGAGATCACCTATTTCTGGATGACAAAAGAAGGCCAGAGCACAATCTATCATTTCTCCGTGTCAGATGGAAAGACACTCTACGAGCTGAGCTTTGATACTACCTCGCTTTTGTGGAGGCTGGAGAACTTGGAGGTGTAGAGGGAAAAAAGAAGGTATTATGAATATCCATACTGCTATAATTGTTTGGATTTAAAGGTGTTGTTATGAAAGAGAAGAGATGATGGAGAAGATTTATAGGGAAGGCTATAATTTTTTCTTCTGGGAATATGAACCCCAAACAAAAATCAAACACTTTGTTTTTCAGGAATATTTTGACAAATGGGTAAAAATTCTCGGGAAATGGAATGAGCTGAATTATTTCGACTGCTATGCTGGTAGTGGTGCATACCTTGAAAAAGATAATATTTATTATGGGTCTCCGATACTCGCGGCAGAAATAATTGAGAAGCACGAAGCCAATTTAGGTAGAAAAGTTAACATTGTCATCATTGAACAGGATAAGGCTAATATTGAAAATATTCAGCAGATATTTCAGTACAAAAATCTAAAGACTAAACCAAGAATTATCGAAGGTGATTTTGATGAGACTATAAACGATATCCTTGATAAAGCCCGAGAGCATCTAAACCCAACATTCTTCTTTATTGACCCCTTTGGTTTCAAAATAAGATACAAGACTTTAAAGAGAATCATGTCGATCCCCAAATCGGAGATATTGCTCAATTTTATGTTCACTCAGATAAACAGATTTTTAAGTGATAACCTGGAAATGACTTTAAATGAACTATTTGGTTGCAGAGAATGGAAGGCATTAAGGAATATCACTGGCGCTCAGAGAGAACAGAAGATCGTTAGCCTCTATAGGAAAAAATTAAAGGAAATCGCAGATTATGTGTTCCCATATAGAATATGTTTTCCTGACAGGGAACGAACATATTATTATTTATTCCATCTCACAAAGCATTTTAAGGGCTGCTCAATTATGAAGTCTTCTTTTGCAAAGTTTAATTATGGAGACATAGAGTTTTCCGGACCAAAACATGGGCATATCAGCTTCTTTGAATTGAAAGATATAAAGACAAGCGAAATAAAAAACTTTCTCCTGCGAAAATATCAGGGATTAAAGAAAAGATATGAGGACTTGCTTGTTGAAAATATAGATTCAGTGCCATTTTTGGAAAGCGATATTAAAAATACCTTAAAGGATATGGAGGGGAAAGAGATTAAAGTAAAAAGAACGCCAGAACTAACTCCAACCGGTAGGAAAAGAAAAAGCATCGAATTGAATGATATAATTTCCTTTAAAGGAGAATAGCTGTGCAATATATATATAGAAAATCCTTGCTCTACAAGACTGGTGTTGAGTACGGCGACTACACAATTAACCATATAGAAGGCTGTTCTCACGGATGTTTGTATCCCTGTTATGCAATGATGATGGCTAAAAGATTCGGCAAGGTAAAAAACTACGAAGAATGGATTAAGCCAAAAATTGTTGCAAATGCTCCTGATCTGCTGGAAAAAGAAATTCCGAGACATAAAGACAAAATAAAATTCGTACATTTATGTTTTAGCACTGACCCTTTCATGTATGGCTATGAGGCAGTATCGAATTTGAGCATACAATTAATCGAAATGTTGAATGCATCAGGGATAAAATGTACTGCTTTGACAAAAGGACTTTTGCCTTTAGAATTGGCAGGGGTGAATGGGAAAAATGAATTTGGAATTACCCTTGTTTCCCTCGATGAAGATTTCAGAAAGGCATATGAACCTTTTTCATCTCCTTATAAAGAAAGAATTAATAGTCTTTATCATCTGCACAAGAAAGGCAAAAAGACGTGGGTAAGTATTGAGCCTTATCCTACGCCTAATATAGTTAATCAGAATTTTAATGACATCTTGGAATCTATTTCATTCGTGGATAAAATTATCTTTGGAAGACTCAATTATAATGCAGCGGTTGCACGGTATCCAGCCCATAAGAATTTCTATGATTTTCTCGGTCAACAGGTAATAGAGTTTTGTCTGCATCACAACAAAGAGTGGCATATAAAAAATGGGACTATGACCAATTATGCGAGTAACAAAATTATTGAAAAGAGTAGGGAATATGTCCATTCAGCTGATTTATTCCAGTGTGGTGCACATTTTTAAGAAGCGAGCTTTTATTAAATGAAAAGTCAATTATATGTTCCGGAAATGACCAGAGCTTACTTGAAATCAAAAATTACTTCCTATGTCGAAATATATTTTCAAAAACTACTTCCGGTTCTTAGTGATATTGAGAATGAGGCAGATAGATATGCAAACGACTTTTATAGTAATTTTATGAACCAACCAGCAACTGATGATTTTGTTGATCCTTCATCAATTGCGGAAAAAGCATTAGAGATAGGAATTGAACATTATTCATATCTTAAGCTGGGAAGGCAAAGCGAAATGTCTTGAACGTTAAGCGAAAATTTGATGTCGACATATGTTGATTAATGAAGAGGTTTTTAGTGCGCAAAACATACAAATATAAGGTTTTTTTATCAGTTGATAATTTTCAGACAAATGCAGATAGGCTTGTATTCGATGACTTTACTATTAAAAGCTTACAACGAGGTTCTCAAGAAGCTGCTAAATGGAAAAGAAAACTACACTCAAAAATATTTCCACAGCATATCCTAACGAAAGATTTTAAGAACTACGTGATTGATGAAAATGACGTATCTGGGTTTGATAATATAGTACATGCAATAAAGGACTTGCTCATAGTATTTAGATTATTTAAACCTGGCGATTTATTTTTCAATGAAATACTTATTAAAGACATTGATACTGGTAACACATATTTATCTTTATACAAATCTGATGATATCTCAATTTTCAAATACACATTAAAAGCTGAAGATATAGCTGATTTTGTTAAATTTAAAAGAAGTATCATGCCAAAAATAAAGTTAAGAACCAGTTTTATTAATTATTCCTTGAATAGCTTCATGTCAGGTGCAAATAGAAGTTTTTATTACAACATAAAATCATTGCTCCGAATTGTTGATTACGTAATAGCATTAGAGTCATTATTTTTGATTGATGAAAATCATTGGTTTTTAAGGAGTACTCTTGCAAATAGAGTTTCTAATTTTCTTAGAAATCAGTTAGGCCAAGAAAACATCTCAGATATAAAATCAATCATTAAATTTATGTACGATGAAAGAAGTAAAATCGTGCATGGAAATTATATCGACCTCACTGAACAAACTAAAGCAAAATTAATGAATAAATTGAAAAAGAAGATGCTTGATATTGAGTCTATTATGAGGATGGTCTTTAATAAAATGCTTGATTTAGATTCCTTCAAGAGTAAAAGAGAGATAGAAAATTATATGAAAAAACTGTACAGCCTTCCTGATGAAGTGACTAATATTATGGAAAAGGCGAAAAAGGAAAGCGAAACTCTTTTAGGAAAAAGGAGTTGATTTTGAGCATCAAAATCTCATCTGACACAGGCCAAAAGATTAATTATCTAAATGCTTTGCGCTTCTTTTTGGCATTGAACGTTATCTGCTCATTGCGGTCTAATTAACTAAATATGAGTAATAAAGAAGATAAGGAACAAATAACAGTAGAGCAGCTGGGTGAGAGTTTTTTCATTTCTGCTCATGCTGCTGCAAAAAGCGATTTTCAGAACAAAAGATTTTTAAAAGGGATAGGAGTTGAACAACTCGACACTATAGTTCTTTTGGAATTATTGATAGTCAACCTATTTGCAATAATGAAAGGAATTGAAAACTCTTCTATCCCCGCCAAACTAAAAACTTTACTGGCAGATGAAATGCATAATGCTTTTTTTATATGGTTAGGAAAGCTTGTCATAGGAGAAGAAACACTGCTGTATGTGAAAAATACTTTAGTGCATAGGTATGAAGAATATGAGAATGCCTACAAAAAAATATTTGAAGAGTCCACTGACTCTGCAATGATAGAAGCGTCAGAAATCATTTTTAAAAATTTACGAACGATTTTGTCTTCAGAACTAACAACAGAAAATTTTTTTCATTTATTGCCATTGCATTCTATGTTTACACATAAAATAATTGAATTATCCAAGGTTGTCGTTGAAACCATTAATAAAGTTGAAATAATTTTCGAAGAATAAGTGTAAATGGAGGCAAGAGGATGGTTTTATTTAAGGACTGAAAAAGGGGACAGCAAGCTGTTCCAAAATGTCATTCTGAGGCGGTAGACGAAGAATTCTCAAGGCCTGTAATATATGCAAATATTAGATTTTCGCTTCGCTCAGAATGACAAGAATCGCATTTTTGTGATTATGGGACAGCCTGACGTCCCGATTTGTCGGGACTTCTCGAGCACTCGAAATATTATGCACCATACGCCATAAATAAATATAAATTCAGATAAGGGAGAAGGTTGTGGAACATAAGATAATAAGAAAACAGCATAATTCAAAGATGTGCTTTGTGTGCGGTATGAAAAACAAATTCGGTTTAAAAGCATTCTTCTACGAGACAGAAGCAAAAGAGCTTATCGCGGTCTTTAAGCCTACAGAAGAGCATCAGAGCTACCCAGGGAGGCTTCATGGGGGTGTTGCATCGGCAATTTTAGACGAGACCATAGGGAGGGCAATATTAATAAATCATGAAGAAGAGGTATGGGGTGTTACCGTGGAGTTTAAGACACGTTTTATTAAGCCGATACCGATTAATGAAGAACTGAAGGTCATAGCCCGTATTACCAGAGAAGAGAATCGTATCTTTGAAGGAACAGGAGAATTAAAATTGAGTAATGGAGAAACAGCAGTCGTTGGAGAAGGGAAGTACATAAAGTTGCCACTCGATAAAATTGCGGATTTTGATAGAGAAGAAAATGAATGGCGAATAATTTCTTCTGACAATGATCTTCTGAGCATAGAAGTATAAGAGAGGTTGAAAAAGTGGCAGCCGTTACGTCCAAAACCATCCTTTGCGTAGACATGGATGCATTCTTTGCCTCTGTGGAGCAGCAGACAAATCCAAAGCTCAGGGGAAAACCGATTGCTGTCATCGGTTCAGGAGGAAGGACGGTTGTCACGACGCGCTCATACGAGGCAAGGAAATATGGGGTAAAAACAGGGATGAATGTCTATGAGGCGAAAAGACTTTGTCCGCACATTATATTTGTTATCGGGGACAATGAGAAATACACCCATACCTGCAGAGAACTTACAAAGATATACAGTCAATTTACACCTGATTTTGAGATATATTCTGTGGATGAGGCATTTCTTGATCTCACCACAACCCATCACCTTTTCGGGGGTTCAGAATCAATAGGGAAATCCATAAAACAGGCAATTAAAGATAAATTTGGCATAAATTGCACGGTGGGCATAGGTCCCGATATTCTCCTTGCAAAACTTGCGAGTGACCTTGGAAAACCGGACGGGATTAAATGGATTAAGCCTGAGGATGTGGAAAGTGACCTTAAAGACCTTCCAGTAAAAGAGCTCTGGGGCATAGGCTCAAAGATAGCAGATAGACTTGCTCTTTTAGGAATAAAGACCTGTGAGGAACTTGGCAGGGCACCTTCAAGCCTTCTCAGAAACAAGTTCGGGATCTATGGCGAAACTCTGAAGGCAATGGGCATGGGTATCTGTAACAGACCTATTCAGACAAAGCCCGAAGATGCCAAATCCATCGGGCATAGCATGACTCTCCCAAAAGATATCTGGGAAAGGAAAGAAATAAAGGCATATCTCCTTATGCTGAGTGAAATGGTCGGAAGGAGGGCAAGAAAACATAGGTACATGGGAAGAACAATAGCTCTTGTTATCAGATATACTGACTTTGAGACATTCTCAAAACAGGGCACAGTTTCGGATTTTACAAATGATACACATGTGATATATGAAAAGGCTCTCAAGATGCTCGATGGCATAAAGCTGAAAGACAAGATAAGGCTTCTTGGTGTATGTCTTTCAAGCCTCATTAATGACCCGCATCAGATACCATTGGTAGAAGAAGAAAGGAAGCGGAAGTCTATTCTTCAGGCAATGGATTACGTGAATGACAAGTATGGGGAGTTCAAACTCACATGGGGTTCTTATATTATGCAAGAAAGGGACGCAGGTGTCATCTCACCCTCATGGAAGCCATCAGGGGTTAAGAGTGTGAATGTGAAGTAAACAGCCTATGATTATGTGTTGGATGCGTGAAGAATCCTTTTTTGACTTAGAAAGACAAATCTTAGTTTGAAAAGAGAAGAGGGAAATAATTTTAATGTCATTACGAGGAGTCCCTGTCCGCCTGAGGCAGGCGGGACGACGAAGCAATCTCAAAGATTACCTGTTATGTTTGAAATAGTTGAATCTTTCAGGCTTGATGATACTAGGACAATAAACAGGTTTAGGAAAGACAATATAGATCTTCTTAAAAGATTATTTATTCAGATAGTCAGACTTGGCAAAGAGATGGGAATGGTATCTGTGGGCACTATAGCAATAGATGGGACAAAACTGAAAGCGAACGCCTCTTATCGGAAGACAAAGAAAGTTGCTGATTTAGATGAAGAGATAACAATTATAGACAAGCAGATAGAATCCATCCTTAAAGAATGTGAGGAGACAGATAACAGAGAAGATGAATTAATGGGAGAAGATAAAAGCATTTATGAGGTTACTGATGAATTAAAAGACAAGCAAAAGCTAAAGGAAAGACTCCAGAAGGCAAAAGAGAAAGTATTGCTTAGCAAATCAAAGGAGATAAACCTGACGGATGAAGAAGCAACCACGATGCTTCACAAAGGCTATAGACCCGAGCCTTCATATAATGGGCAGATAGCGGTAGAGGGGAATGGATTAATAGTAGCAGCAACGCTTACCAACAATCCAGCAGACTATGAGGCATTAAAATTAGTAGAAGAGACAGAAGAAAATGTAGGGGAAAGACCTTCCGAGGTAGTTGCTGACTCAGGATTTTCATCATATGAGAATCTTCAGTATTTAGAAGACAAAAGGATAGAAGGTTACATTCCAGACCAGAAGATGGAGAACATTCGTAAGGGGACATACAAACATCCTGAATTTCACAAAAGCAGATTCAAATATAACGAGGCTGATGATAGTTATACATGTCCTATGGGGAAGATACTCACATATAAAGGATTGATGAAAAGGGAAGGCTTTCCTGATATAAGAATATATAGATGCACAAATTGTCCTGAATGTAGTAGGAAAACAGAATGCACAAAGGCAGAATATAGGACAATAAGCCTGGACCCGAGGGAATACTTGATGCAGAAGATGCGTGCTCGATTGGATACAAAAGAGGGCAAGATAAAATATGGGAAAAGGAAATATATGGTGGAACCTGTATTTGGGGACATGAAATACAATCGTAATATGAGGGTGCTACTGTTACGAGGCAAATTAAAGGCAAGGGGAGAATTTCTGATAATGTGTATTGCTCATAATCTAAAAAAGATAGCAAAGTACCTAACGGGAATGGATAACTGTCCTCAATTACAGCCAATACATGCATAAAGGGATATACTTTGCTTACTAAATTCTTATGAAAACTGCTATCGTCTATGAAATCAGGGCTTTTTATAATAAATTGTCAGGCTAACTATAAAATCAGGGTTAGATTAAAAAACATTTTGGGACAGCCTGACGTCCCCTTTATTTCCTTTAGAGAAAATCCTTGTGAATTGACTTTCAGGTCATTATCTATTATGGTAAAATCCCTACGACGCGGAGAATCCTAAACCAAAGGTCAAAGAAGTGGCTATAAGAATAAATAAATGCAGCTCTTTGGCGTTTAGCATAGTCCTTGGAGGTGGGTTATGTTTGTATCAGATTGGATGACAAAAAAGGTTTTCACCATTAGCCCAGACGACAGCTTAATAGATGCAGCAAGCTTGCTTAAAGAAAAGAAGATAAAACACCTTCCTGTCTTAAAGGACGAGAGGATAGTGGGAATACTCTCAGACAGGGATATAAAAGATTATTCTCCGTCGAAGTCAACATCACTGGATATCTTTGAAATCCACTATCTTCTTGCAAAGACCCAAATCAGAGATGTAATGAAGACAAAAGTTATAACAACCACTCCTGATACGCCGATTGAGGTAGCGGCAATTCTCATGAATGACCATAATATAGGTTGTCTTCCTGTTATAGAAAAAGACAGGCTCGTAGGAATTATCTCTGATAGAGATATCTTTAAGGTTCTCGTTGACATCATGGGAGCAAGACAAGCCGGGCACAGGGTTTATGCGACCATAGAGGACAGGGCGGTCTCCATAAAAGAAGTTGTTGATGTAATAAGGAAATACGGCTTCCGACTCCAGAGCGTCCTTACATCCTACGCAGGCGTAAAAGAAGGTCTCAGGAAAGTCGTTATCAGGACTAAGGGCGAGGGAGAT
>VGWZ01000072.1 GCA_016873595.1 Nitrospira sp. | reverse complement strand
CCATTTGATACTTTTGCAAGAACCTCTGTTTTGAATCATTTCATAATTTTAATTGTACCACGTTAACTATCTTTTGATTGGAGGATGCATTACAGAGTATAAAATGAGCAGCCTATCTTTAGCAAAATACGCTCTATGAGCTATAATGGTTGTAAATCTATGTTTGATGTAAAAAAATATATTGAATATGTTCAGTCAATTTTATGAAGAGAGATTCTTCGGTCTTTTAAAGAAAGGGAGACAACAACAATGGGTAAAGTAAAAAGTGCCTTTGAAAAAGCAATGGAAAAGATAGCCGAGATTGGAGAAGTCACACCAGAAGAAAAAGAAAAGATAAAAGACGAAGAGAAATTAAGATCTTTTTTGGCAGAATTTTATAAAGGCCAGATTGATCGTGATGGGTTATGGCAAAAGCTAAAAGGGAGCAAACCTTCCCTTTTGAAAGAAGCTCAACAAAATTTGATAGATTCTATTGGATTCGGAACAAGTCCTGAAGAATTCCAACAAAGGAGAGACGGTATTTTAGCAATTGAAACGCTCAAGAAAAAGCAAAACACATCAACGATTGAGCATATTTTCAACTCAATAGAAATCATGCAAAAAGAATATCGAGAAGGAAAAAAAAGGGCTGCCCGGGAATTGAGAGCAGCTATAGAAAGCAACCCACAGCTAAGGCT
The DNA here is from genome assembly GCA_016873595.1 of Nitrospira sp. Lineage (GTDB taxonomy): Bacteria > Nitrospirota > Thermodesulfovibrionia > Thermodesulfovibrionales > SM23-35 > VGWZ01. The sequence goes on along the minus strand of VGWZ01000072.1, from coordinate 8,467 downwards.
GCGACCAGTAAGGACCCCAAATGGGAAGACTGTTCTCCAGGCAGCACTTTCAGTTGATGAAGCAGTACAGATTAAATTAGCGGAATTCCTCTCAGAGCATGAAAAGAAATATAGTCTCAAATTTACCAGATTGATTGAGAAGTTAAAAAGGGAAGTGAGATAGAAGTTAAGATCTATTAACGGACAAACGTAACCTTATTCGAAAAGATCAACAAATTCAAATTTTTCGCCATCAAACAACCCCTTGTCACTTAACTTTAACCGTGGAATAACAAGCAATGCCATAAATGATACTGTCATAAAAGGCGCTCTGAGGGGTGAGCCTAATGACTTAGCGAGTTTATCAATCTTAGAATACTTTTCTGAAACCTTAAAACCGTCTTTATTCGTCATAATTCCAGCTATTGGCAAGGGAAGAGTTTCCTCGAGACCATCATAAACAACAGCAAGGCCACCTTTATTCACTATCACTAAATTAACAGCTTTCGTTATATCTTCATCAGAAACTCCGACAGCCACAATATTATGGGAATCGTGAGCAACTGAGGAGGCAATTGCTCCTTTTTTCAAACCAAAATTTTTGATAAACGCCTTTGCAGGAGGAACATCTTCATAACGATTTACCACTGTAAGTTTTAAGATGTCCCTATCAGTATCAGAAACAACGTAACCATTGGAAACCTTAGGGATTTCCTGAATTTTATTTGTGATTAACTGGCCGTCTATTGCTTCGATAACAATTATTTTTTCTCCTTCCTTTTTCACTACAAAATCAGAAACCTTCTTCTTTCGTGTCTTAAAGTTGTTATTTATCTTGGCTTTAACTTTTGGAATAAAACTCTTCCCATTTTCTGCAACAAGCTGACCATTTATATATGTTTTCAGAACAGTGAATGTTTCGAAATTATCAATGACGACAAAATCGGCGAAATCACCTTTCTGAAGCAGCCCAACTTCCAACCCATAATGAAGAACTGGATTCACAGATGCGCATTGTAATACTTTCATTCTGTCATACCCTAACCCTATGGCTTTCTTCACTATTTCATTGATATGCCCCTTTATTAAATCATCAGGGTGTTTATCGTCACTACAGAACATACAATAGTCAGGGTACTCTTCTATTAAACTATTTAAAGCATCAAAATCCTTGGCAGCAGATCCCTCCCTGATGAGTATCTTCATCCCCAACTTAATCTTTTCTATTGCTTCTTCTTTTTCGAAAGTCTCATGATCTGTTGAGATACCTGACTGAACATACTTTTCCAGCTCTTTACCTCTGAGGCCTGGTGCGTGTCCATCTATCTTCTTGCCATACTTTTTAGCCAGTTGAATCTTGGTCATCACTGATGGAGCATCAAAAATTACCCCGGGAAAATTCATCATCTCGCTGAGATATTTTATTTCTTCTCTTTTTAATAATTTCTCCACTTCCGCAATTCCAAGCCGTGCTCCTGATGTTTCAAATGTGGTTGCGGGAACACAAGAAGGCGCTCCAAAATAAAATTTAAAGGGAACTGTCTTTCCGTTCTCTATCATATAGTTCACGCCTTTAATACCAAGTACATTGGCAATTTCATGAGGGTCAGATACTATCGCAACAGTACCATGTATCACCGCTAAACGTGCAAACTCAGAAGGTATGAGCATAGAGCTTTCAATGTGAACGTGTGAATCAATAAAACCCGGAACGATAAAAGTATCGTATGTCTTATTGTCTTTCATGATATTTGCAATTCTGCCGCCGGAGATCTCCAGCGTTCCAGGATAAATTGTTGAATTCAATACATCTACGATATTGCCTGTAACTTTTTTTACCTGTGCCATTTTAAATATCCTCCGCTCAGTATGGGCTGCCTTCTTTATTTTTCTATATTTTCCAATTCCTTTTGTCTTTCTTTTGATAAGTCACTCCTGTAAAACTCATCATGTTCTGGCAAAACCATATACAATTCAGGTGTATAATCTATTTCGATTCTTACGTCTTTCACTTGGCAATCGAGCAAATGTCCACCTGCTTTCCTGTCATCAGTAATAAAATGAAAATGATACCCTGGAACATTTATTCCTTTCATATAATCAGGGAGCCAGAATCCTACTATTGTCCCTTTAACATTGCTGAACTCAAATATCGGCTGACTTTTTACGACTTCAACAAGTCTGGGATACGGTTTATTTTGTTTTGGGACACTCCTTGTTTTGACAAATACGAAATTACCTTCTATTTTAATTGCATAAAAAATATTCCGAGTCGGCAGCAGATTATCTACATACTTCTCCATCTTCCCGCAATCCATAGGTTTATCTAATAACACGGTCTTATCTGGTTCAAAGAAAGTCACCACAGCAAACGGTGTCTTCATAAAATCATCAACAGGATAAATTTTCCCATCTGCTTTTATCTGATAAAATTTACCCTCAAGCCCAATCATCTCCCCATCAAGTTCATTAAAGGTACCGATTCCAAAATCACCATGTTCTCTCAACATCTTAAAGGTTATATCTCCATCATAGACCCCTTCAAGAAGGGCATTGATTGTTGAAGTCTGAAATAATACATCCCTGTTTTCTCTCGGGTGAGAGCATCCGAATAAGAAGATAAACAAAATTATTACTATTGATATAAAACGAATCATCTGTCCTCGAAATCCTTTCCTGTCTTCATAAAGAAAATAAGAGAATTATCTGAGAAAATTATAATGATAAAAACTATAAATAAACAACTTTTAATTATATTTTTTAATTTCCACGCGTAAAAAGATTGAAGGTTCACTACTGGTGACTTAGGATATCTCTTTGATGTTATAATATAGCTCTTAATAAGGGGGGTGTCGAGATGAAGCAACTCGAAAAATTAAGGAAAGAGATTGACGAGATTGACACTGAAATCCTTAAACTTCTGAACAAAAGGTCTGATGTTGTTATTGAAATCGCACATATTAAACGCGATGAGAAGGCAACGTTTTATTCTCCAGAGCGTGAAAGAGAAATCCTTGAACGTCTTACTTCTCTGAACAAAGGGCATTTCCCTAACGATACACTAAAAGTCATCTACAGGGAAATACTCTCCGCATCTCTTTCCCTTGAAGAACCCCTGAAGGTTGCATGCCTTGGTCCGCTCGCAACTTTCACACACCTTGCAGCCTTGAGACAATTTGGCTCATCAGCCGCATTTGTGCCGGTTGAAAGTATTAAAACAGTATTTGATGCAGTTGAGACCGGGAAGACAGCTTTTGGCGTTGTCCCAATAGAAAATTCTAATGAGGGCGTGATCAGCTCTACACTTGATCTCTTCATGGACTATGAACTCAAGGTTTCTGCAGAAATCATGCTCGAGGTATTCCATAACCTTATTTCAAAAAGCGGGAATAAATCAAAGATTAAAAAAATTTACTCTCATCCCCAGGCAACAGCACAGTGTAAAGGGTGGCTTGAAGCAAATCTTCCCGGAATACCGATATTCGAATCCACAAGCACTGCAAAGGCAGCAGAGCTTGCTTCTCAGGACGATGATGCAGCAGCGATTGCGAGTGAGCTCGCTGCAAAAATCTATGACCTGCATTTTGTTGAGAAGAATATCGAGGATCGAAGGCACAATTTTACACGGTTCCTTGTTATTTCAAAGGAATATCCTCCAAGGAGCGGAAAAGACAAGACATCTATCATGTTTTCTATTAAAGATAAACCCGGGGCCCTCCATGACATCCTCACACCTTTTAAAAAGGCGAAGATTAACCTCACCAAGATAGAGTCGAGGCCATCTAAGAGAAAGGCATGGGAGTATATTTTCTTTGTAGATATGGAAGGTCATATAGATGACAAAAATGTGAGAAAGGCTATTGATACCATGAAAGACAATTGCCTCTATGTCAAAATTCTTGGATCTTACCCCCATGGCGGAATTTAATGATTAAACCTCCGGACTATATATCGAGCATTAAACCATATGTTCCGGGTAAGCCAATCGAGGAGCTTGAGAGGGAACTCGGTATCATGAACTCTGTGAAACTCGCATCAAATGAGAATCCTGTCGGCCCATCTCCAATGGCGCTCCAGGCAATAATTGAAAGCCTGACACATTTAGTGAGTACAAACAGTTTAAACAGATACCCTGATGGGAGCGGGTACTATATTAAAAAGGCTTTATCAGAAAAACTCTCTGTGAGAGAAGAGGAGATAATCCTCGGTAATGGTTCGAATGAGCTGATTGATATTGCAATAAGGACATTTATCCAATTAGGTGACGAGGCTGTGATGGCTCATCCATCTTTTATTGTCTATCCCATGTCAGTGCAGGCAACAGGTGGAAAACCTGTTCAGGTACCCCTGAGAAATTATACACACAATTTAGATGCGATGGCAGAGGCAGTTACTCAAAATACTAAGATGCTATTGATTGCGAATCCGAATAATCCGACAGGTACTATAAATAAACGTGAGGAATTTGACCGCCTGATGAACAGGATTCCCGATGGGGTATTGGTTGTTGTTGATGAAGCATACTATGAATATATAACAGACGCTGAGTATGCTGATAGTATGAAGCATTTCCGGGCAGGAAGAGATATACTGATACTCAGAACCTTTTCGAAAATATACGGGCTTGCAGGTCTCAGGATTGGCTATGGAATTGCAAGAGAGGATATTATCGTGGAGATAAATAAATTAAGACCCCCGTTTAACACAAACTCTTTAGCGCAGATTGCAGCAGTATATGCCCTTAAAGATGAGAGCCATGTAAAGTATTCTCGTGACATAAATGAGCAGGGCAAAAGATATCTCTATAAAGAACTTGACTCTGTTGGAATGAACTATGTTCCCACAGAGGCAAACTTTATATATCTGCCATTAGGATTAGGAGAGGATTCACATGTGTTATATAATGAGTTACTCAGACGCGGCGTAATTGTCAGGCCGGTAGGACCTCAAGAAATAAGAGTAACCATAGGGTTGCCTGATGAGAACAAGAAATTCATCGAAGCATTAAAGAAAGTAAAAAGTGATAAGTAAAATGAGTACATCCTTAAAGACAGGACATTACCCTTTCGCTCATTCTCGGTCGTATCGACCTCCGAGGTGAATTCCGATGAATCGGAATTCAAAACCGCTCAAGGGCACTATCCTGTCTTTAAGGATCTATTACGCTTACTTATAAATTTGGAGGAATAAATGGACATTATTGTTTTAAGACCAACCGCAACAAAAGAAGACCTGAAACGTCTCGTAAAGAAAATTGAAGGCCATGGTCTCACGGTAAACATCTCAAAAGGTACTGAAAGAACGATCATCGGGGTCATTGGTGACACCTCAAAGATATCAGAGGAAGAAGAAGATGCGATAAGAGTAATGCGAGGGGTAGAGGATGTAATGAGGATACTCAAACCCTACAAGCTCGCAAGCAGAGAGTTCAAGGCAGCGGATACGATTATCAAAGTGAGGGGAAAAGCGATCGGAGGCAAAAAGATTCAGGTGATCGCAGGTCCATGTGCTGTAGAGAGTAAGGCGATGATCATAAATATCGCAGAGAAGATTAAAGATGCAGGTGCCTCGTTTCTCAGGGGAGGCGCGTTCAAACCGCGTACTTCACCCTATTCATTCCAGGGCCTTGGCGAAGAAGGACTCAAATACCTCTCAGAGGCAAGAGAAAAGACAGGGCTTCCGGTTGTTTCAGAGTTGATGGACCCGAGAGAGATAGAGGTTATTTTGAAATATTCGGACATTGTTCAGATCGGTGCAAGGAATATGCAGAACTTCAAACTCCTCCTCGAGGTCGGTACATGCAACAAACCTGTCTTGCTGAAAAGAGGGTTATCAGCAACCATAAAAGAATGGCTCATGGCTGCCGAGTACATAATGTCTAAAGGTAATCAAAATGTGATACTCTGCGAGCGGGGTATAAGGACATTCGAGACTGCAACAAGGAACACTCTTGACCTCAGCGCAGTACCGATACTCAAGCAACTTACCCATCTCCCTGTAATTGTGGATCCAAGCCATGGAGTAGGCAAGTGGGACCTTGTTGCACCTATGTCAAGGGCTGCTATTGCAGCAGGTGCAGATGGACTCATGATTGAGGTGCACACAAATCCAGAAGAAGCAATGTCTGATGGAGAGCAGTCTTTAAAACCATCTGCTTTTAAAAAATTAATGGAAGAATTAAAACCAATAGCTGTTGCTGTTGGAAGGGAAATATAACAGTGAAAAGTGATGAGTAAAATGTTCAATAAGATAACCATACTCGGTGTTGGACTGATCGGAGCCTCTTTTGCCCTTGCAATGAAGAAGTATAAACTCTGCGATAACCTCACAGGCTGTGGGAGAAATCTGAAAAACATTGAGAAGGCAAAAGACAAAGAAATAATAGACTCCTTTGAACTCGATCCTGTGAAGGCATGTAATGACTCGGACCTCATACTCTTTTCAACTCCTGTTGGAAGCTTTATTGATATCGGGAAAAGAATACGTAGTTCTTTAAAAAGAGGTGCCATAGTCACTGATGTCGGAAGTGTGAAGGGTAAACTTGTATTTGATATGGAGGCATTAATGCCTGAAGGTGTTTATTTTATTGGTGGACACCCTATAGCCGGGAGTGACCGTTCAGGTATTGATACTGCAACAGCAGATATTTTCACTGGTGCAAAGTATATTGTGACCCCTACTGAGAAGACAGACACGAATGCCCTCGAAAAAATTATCCAGATCTGGAAAACCTTCGGCTCTATTGTAGAGTTAATCAATCCTTATGAGCATGACAGGATATTTGCAACAGTAAGCCATCTGCCTCATTTACTCGCATATGCAATAATGAATACTGTAGCAGATATAGATAGTTCATATCTGAGACTGTGTGGGCAGGGTTTTATAGATACTACCCGTATCGCATCAAGTTCTCCTGAACTATGGCGGGATATATGTATTCTCAATAGAGAGAATCTTCTCGATTATATCCACATCTTTCAAAAAAACCTTGACAGGTTAAGCCAGTATCTCAGGGCTTCTGATTCTGAATCACTCGAAAAGGAATTCAAAAAAGCCCGGACACTGAGGGAAGGCATTGGACAACATTGAACTCAACAAGGCAAAGAGGTTTAAAGGCGAATTCTCCCCTCCCCCTGACAAATCCATCTCTCACAGAGCAGTAATCTTTTCTTCCCTTTCAAAGGGGAAGAGCCTTATAAAAAATTTTCTCAGGGCCGAGGATACAATGAGTACTTTGAATGCCTTCAGGGCATTAGGAGTGGATATTTCAGAAGTCAGCCCACCCACCCATCCCTCCCCCTCGAGGGGGGAGGGCAAGGGAGGGGGTGAGAGTTTCGAGCTCCGAACTCCGAGCTCTGAACTGATAATCAATGGTAAGGGATTATATGGACTTAAAGAGCCATTTGATGTCATAAACTGCGGAAACTCTGGCACCACAATGAGGCTCCTTTCAGGAGTTCTTTCAGGAAACCCATTCTTTTCCGTCCTCACAGGAGATGAATCCTTAAGGAAAAGGCCGATGGCAAGGGTCATAAATCCACTCGCACAGATGGGTGCAGAAATAATTGCAAGGGATGAAAACAGATACCCGCCTATTGCGATTAAGGGGAGAAAGCTAAATGGTATCAAATACACCATGCCTGTAGCGAGTGCACAGGTGAAGTCTGCTCTCCTTCTCGCAGGCCTTTATGCAGATGGAGAGACAGAGATAAGAGAACCTGTAAAGTCACGGGATCACACTGAAAGGATGTTGCCTGCCTTTGGTGCTGAGATAACAGTAGATGGACTTCGGATTACAATAAAAGGTGGGACAGAACTCAATGCCGTAGATATTCATGTGCCAGGAGACTTTTCATCTGCTGCTTTCTTCTTAGCAGCCGCGCTCTTGATTAGAGATTCTGACATAACAATAAATGATGTGGGAATTAATCCTACACGGACAGGTCTTATCAGTGCGCTTAAAGAGATGGGAGCTGATATCGAAATTACAAATAGAAGAAGTGTGTACGTTGAACCTGTTGCAGACATTCATTGCAGAGGCGGTGCAGAATTGAAGGCTATCACAATAGAAAAAGAACAAATCCCTGCTCTGATTGATGAGTTCCCTGTCCTGTGTGTCACAGCAACTCAAGCTGCAGGTATCACAACCATCCGAGGAGCAGAAGAATTACGAGTAAAGGAGTCTGACAGGATTAAAACAATGGCAAGTGATCTCAGAAAAATGGGGGCAGAAATCGAAGAATTCGAGGATGGTTTGAGTATCAGGGGTAAGACAACATTAAAAGGCGCACCTATTGAAAGTTATGGAGACCACAGGATTGCAATGGCAATGGCAATCGCTGCTCTTATCGCTGATGGGACAACGACGATAAATGGCATTTCCTCTGTGAACATATCATTCCCTAGATTTTTTGAAATACTAAAAAAGCTAACATCATGAAAGGCAATACTTATCAAATAAGTTGCACTGGGTTACGAGTAATTTACA
>VGWZ01000071.1 GCA_016873595.1 Nitrospira sp. | reverse complement strand
TATTCTCACACGAGGGTATAAAGGTAAAACAGAAGGCCCATGTTTCGTAAGCAAAGGCGAAGGACCACTGGTAAGCGAGCAAGAGGCAGGCGATGAACCTATGCTTATGGCTGAAAAATTAAAAGGTCTATATATAATAAAATGTGCTGACAGGTATAAAGGTGGCATATTTGCCTTAAAAAATTTAGGAGAACCTGAGGAACATCAAGAACGAGTTCCTAACCCATCTTGGGTTGTAAAAGGGGACGGTTCTATTTAAATGCCATGAATACATTTTATCGCCTAAATATCATTCCAGCGAACGGCGTGAAACGCCGTTGATTTCGAGCGTTATCTGTCTAAATCACAAAACACCCCTTGACTATTGCATATTAATAATACATACTAATACATATAATAACGCATATTGGTGAAAGGAGAAATTATGAGAACAACACTCAATATAGAAGACAAATTGCTTGACAAAGCGGCGAAGTTGACCGGCATTGAGGAGAAAACTTCACTGGTCAAGCTCGGGCTTGAAGCATTGATAGCGATGGAAAGCAGTAAACGACTTGCAAAACTGGGGGGAACCGAAAAGAGATTGAAGATGATACCCCGGAGAAGAGAAGCAAACACATAAAATGGTTCTTGTTGATACGTCAGTGTGGGTGGCGCATCTCCGTGATGGAAACATCGGCCTCGAGATGCTTTTGAATGACGGCCATGTTATCTGCCATGAATTTATCGTCGGAGAACTCGCCTGTGGAAATCTCAAGAACAGGACTGAAATACTCTCTCTTCTTCGCGCACTCCCTATGGCAACCCATGCAGAACATGAAGAAGTGATACAATTTTTAGAGAATTATCGGCTTATGGGAAAAGGACTTGGTTACATTGATATTCACTTACTCACTTCTGCATTACTGAATCAATTTCAAATTTGGACTCTCGACAAAAAACTCAAAGAAGTTTCTTTAAAACTGGGGCTATGGTTTTCATAAGAAATACTCACTCCAGCGACGGGAATTTCTATTGCTGCTTCAAACCTGAACTTCCCTTTTTGACTCCACTTCTTTGATAAGTGCGTCTATCTCTACAGCATCCATTGTTTCCTTTTCGAGGAGTGCCTTGGCAAGCGCTTCAAGAAGGTCAGTATTCTCTGAGAGGAGATTTTTAGAGGCCTCGTATGCCTCAATCACAATCCTTTTAACTTCTTCATCTATATCAACTGCTGTCTTTTCACTATAATCCTTATGCTTTGCTATCTCTCTCCCGAGGAAGATATGTTCGTCCTTTTTCCCAAATGTGAGCGGGCCCAGTTTATCTGACATGCCCCACTCTGTAACCATCTTCCTTGCAAGTTCTGTTGCCCGCTCAAGGTCATTGCCAGCCCCGGTGGTCAAATGTTTTAATGCGATCTCTTCGGCAGCCCTGCCTCCAAGCAGTACCGACAGGGCTTTCGTCAGGAAGTCCTTAGAATAAGTGTATTTATCATCTATAGGAAGCTGTTGTGTGACACCGAGGGCCCTTCCCCTTGGAATAACGCTTACCTTATGTATCGGGTCAGTGCCTGGTGTCAGTTTTGCAACAAGCGTATGTCCTGCTTCATGGTATGCGGTATTCTTTTTCTCTGTCTCACTTATAATCATGCTTTTTCTTTCCACACCCATCAGTACTTTGTCCTTTGCTGCCTCAAAATCAGACATCTCAACTTTGCTCTTTGATTTCCTTGCTGCAAGGAGTGCAGCTTCATTCACAAGATTTGCAAGGTCAGCACCAGAAAACCCAGGCGTTCCACGGGCTATCTGCTCAAGGTTCACACTTTCATCAAAAGGTGTACTCCTTGTATGAACTTTGAGTATTTCTAACCTTCCTTTTACATCAGGCTGTGGGACAACAACCTGCCTGTCAAACCTGCCTGGCCTGAGGAGTGCCGGGTCTAAGACATCAGGTCTGTTTGTGGCTGCAAGAATAATAATCCCCTGATTCGTCTCAAAGCCATCCATTTCCACAAGAAGCTGGTTTAAGGTCTGCTCGCGTTCGTCATGACCACCGCCTAAACCTGCACCTCTTTGGCGACCAACTGCATCTATCTCATCAATAAAAATAATGCATGGTGGGTTCTTCTTTGCCTGCTCAAAAAGATCCCTCACTCTTGATGCACCAACTCCAACAAACATCTCTACGAAGTCAGAGCCTGATATTGAGAAGAACGGGACTCCTGCCTCACCCGCAATGGCTCTTGCAAGAAGGGTTTTACCTGTTCCTGGTGCACCGACCAAGAGTACGCCTTTGGGAATTTTACCTCCGAGCTTCTGGAATTTCTGCGGGTCCTTGAGAAAATCAATAATCTCCTGAACCTCTCCCTTTGCCTCATCTATCCCTGCAACATCAGAAAATGTTATCTTGACAGACTTCTCAGAGACCAGTCTTGCCTTTGCTTTACCAAAAGACAATGCCTTGTTACCGCCAGTCTGCATCTGCCGCATGAAGAATATCCACACAACTACAAGTAAAATTATCGGACCCCATGAGAAAAGGAGGTTCCAGTACCATGGGGTCTGTTCTGTCGGTTTTACAGTAATCTTTACATTCTGAGCCCTTAAAATCTTCACAAAATCTGGATATGTTGGAGCATACGTCTTAAACTTCTTGCCATCTCTGAATTGACCAATTATATGGTTATCTTTTATAGTAACTTCTTCAACTTCACCTGCCTCAAGTTTGGTCATAAACTCAGAAAATATGATCTCCTTTTCAACTTTCTTTGGAGTACTCAGAAGGTTGAAAAGTGCTATTATCAGTACGCCAATCACCAACCAGATAAATATACTTCTGTACGTGTTCAATCCATCTCCCTCTTGAAAGACAAATTCTCAGTCCTTATTTCAACATCTAAAAATCCAATATATATATTTTTTATTTTAGCATATTGAAAAGGCTATTTTCAGTAAGGCATTCCCTCGCCTTCTATTAACTTTTTTTGCAGTTTTATCAGACTGCTTATTCCCTCTTCTGCAAGTTCTATAAGGCTGTTCAATGTTGCCTTTGAAAATGGTATCCCTTCAGCAGTTCCCTGTATCTCAACAAGCTTTCCACTCCCTGTCATCACGATATTCATGTCTACCTGAGCTATAGAATCTTCCGGATAACAGAGGTCAATCCGCAGGTCACCATTCACAACTCCTACGCTTATCGCTGCAAGATAATCCTTAATTGGTATCTTTTCTATAAGCCTGTTTCTTAGTGCATATCTTAATGCATCTGACAGACATATAAATGCACCTGTGACTGCCGCTGTCCTTGTGCCTCCATCTGCCTGTATTACGTCACAGTCTATCCATACCGTCCTTTCGCCAAGCAGAGAGAGGTCAACAACAGAGCGGAGCGCCCTGCCTATAAGCCTTTGTATTTCGTGTGTCCTTCCGCCCATTCTGCCTGTGCTTGACTCTCTCGCAAGTCTTGTCCGAGTTGCCCTCGGAATCATCGAATACTCTGCCGTAATCCACCCCTTTTTCTGATCTTTGAGAAAAGCTGGAACTTTATCCTCTATCGAGGCTGTACATATAACCCTCGTGTGTCCAATTTCGATCAATACAGAGCCCTCAGCTGTCGTGATGAAATTCCTCTGAACCTTTACCTCACGTATTTCATTGTTTTTCCTGCCATCAGGTCTCATTTATCCTCCATCTTTTTAACATCGTATGTCATTCCCGCTTGTCGGGAATCTTTCTGTCAGCCCCGGCTAATTCGCAGAAGAGGAAAAGAAGGATTGCGGACAAGCCGCAATGACAGAACACGTTAAAAATGTCTCATACTACTGGATAATATTGTCAGTGCGAGGCAATCCTTCTTTTAGATTGCTCCTCAGCCAAAACGCCCTCCTCGCAATGAAATCTTAACACAATACACGCACTATCCGCCGACGACCACTTTCTTAATGTTACGGATCTTCTGTCCAAGAAATCTTTCGCCGACCATTACAAATCTCTCAGGTGAATCAGTTACATAAAACTCTCTTAGAGGCTCTCCTGTCTGTTGCCTTTTCAAATCAATAATTTCAAGAATTGCTTTTATCTCCTGTGCTACTTCAATTGCCGAATCTATAAGTTGTACATTTTCACCTATAACCAGAGATATAACCCTTTTGAGCAATGGATAATGGGTGCATCCAAGCACAAGGGTATCTATAGAGTTGTTTTTCATTTCCTTAAGGTATCTCTCGATGATCAGGGTAACAATATCTCCATCCGTCCACCCCTCCTCTACAAGAGGTACAAACAAAGAACAGGCAAGGCCAAATACCTCTATATCCTTATCAATAGACTTAATCGCTCTGGTATAAGCATTACTCTTTATTGTTGCTTCCGTACCGATAACACCGACCTTTTTATTTCTTGTTGCTTTCATGGCAGCTTTTACTCCTGGTTCAATAACTCCGACAACTGGAATTGATATGCTGCTTTTAATGGCTTCGAGACTGACAGAAGATGCGGTATTACAGGCAACGACGAGGAGTTTAATATTTTTTGAAAACAGGAATTTTGTGTTTTCAAATGAATATCTGGTAACTGTTTCCGGTGACCTTATTCCGTACGGAACCCTTGCGGTATCACCAAGATAAATAGTATCCTCATCAGGTAATTCTTTTATTATTTCCTTTAAAACGGTGAGTCCACCTATCCCCGAGTCAAAGACTCCGATCGGTCTGTCTTTCTTACTCATATTCATTAGAAACCATACCTTTTAAAGGATAGATGAGATAAAGGTGGCCTCCGAGTGTCTCCACCTCCCTTCCTTCGATAAGGATTTTTACATTTTCAACATCCTGTATATTCGAAATAAGGCTCTCGTAAAGACCTTTGAGAAGGTAAAATTCTGAAAGAGCGTCACCATGGAAATTCCTCCTGAAATCATCTGAGAGATCAACATAGAGTATTCTCTCTGCATCTTTATAAAGGCCGAGGAGTTTTACTCCTTTCGGTATATTTGATGTCATTCCGCCCACAGGGCCTTTAAGAAATTCTTCCACTGTAGTCTGGGCGATTGCTATTTGTGCATCCCTCCTCGAAAGCCTTCTATCTTCGAATTGAAGCCTATTCCCTACAGGATAATAAATTCTTAAAGAAAAAAGATCTTCTGTCTTCGTTTGTGCTTCAAGTTTCTCCTCTCCGACAGGTCTGTTTTTAGAAAAGATTTTCGAGAAATAAAAATATCCCCCTACAACGCCTCCCGAGAAAAGTAACACAAATAGGAGTATGATAGACAGTCTCTTTATATTCATCCTGCTCTCTGTTTCATTTTCATTTTCAGTTCCTGTTTCTCAGTTCTCATTTTTAAAATTCTATTGACCATATGCTGCAATTCCATTAACAATTGAATTTATCAGTCTCGCCTTCGTCTGCAGGTCATAAACCATAAATTTTGGTGAGGGGAGTTCGATTACTGCAGAAGGTGCACCTGTAGAGTTAATGAGAGGAAGAGGCATACTCCTGTAAACAACATTCACCTTGAACTCATCTTTTATCGCCTTTCCAATACTCTCTGAAAGGGTTTTGCTTTTCCCCATATATTTTTTCTGTCTCGATGAGAGACTGTATGAGTCAACAACTTCGTCTGTGCCCTGATTTTCGAGAACGGGAATATAAAGAATAAAATTTTCAGACATCGAGAAATGGAAACTGATAAATACATCAGGGGCTTTTTGGTTCACAAACTTGATTCTCTCAATAAGCGGCATATACTGATCAACCTTCCGTGTAAGGAATACCTTTTTACCCTTTTTTGAAAGAATTGTATTTAAATCTTTCACCAGATCCAGGCTGATATCTTTCTCCCTCATATCTCCAGAGACCATTCCAAAATCATAGCCTCCATGTCCTGCATCAAGAACAAAGACCTTAGAAAGGATGGGTGCAGATTGCTTTTCTCCCTTTTGAATATCGAACACAATCCTTGCAGGAGAAGAGAGTCTTGAGATTTTTATCTCGCTCTGTTTTTCCAGCTTGATTACCAATAATTTATCCTCTGATACGATATCAAGGGGGAAATTTTTCTGGGAAATAAGATTGAACGGTCCGGGGAACTTTACCTTTATCTGAGATGGCAACGTCACAGCCTCAGTTTTTTTTATAAATGTTTCCTCAGCCTCAAGCACAATGCGCATCTGACCTTCCTGTTTGCTGAACTTGAGCAAGACCTCTTTAGTCTGCTGGGCAGAGAGGGAACCAGCCATAAGAACTACGGCTAAGAATATAAAAAAAACCTTTTTCACCTGAAAATTGATTTTCTCCACTATAAATAATAAATAGTATAAATGGAAGATGTCCCGATATACATCGGGATTGTGAAAAAATTTTAACGAAACTATCATGGTGGAGGCGGCGGGAATTGAACCCGCGTCCGAAAGTACTACTCACAGGCTTCTACATGCTTATTCTGCTTTTTACCTTTGGATAATGAACCGCCAGCAGACGGGCTTTTCATTATCCTATCTCCTTTGTTCTCACCTTAAGGTCAGAAGAAATCCCTCAAGGCCAGCCTGCTATCCGACACTATCCTCGAAACACAGGCAATCTCAAGGTAGTGTGCTGCATTAATTATGCAGCGAGTGCCAGTTCGTTGTTGGCTTTTATATGTGTTTCCGCCTTTTTGCGTGGTGACGGAACCACGGCATGCTACCTGAGCCTCATAACCCCCGTCGAGTCCTTTCGCCCCCAACTCAAAACTATATAATAGTATAACATATAAAATCTTTTGACCTCAGATTATATAGGACAAAGTCAGGTGCTCAATTTTGTCCGTCCTGTGGAGTTGCTATTAAAGAGCACGACGAAGAAAATCGTTCTTCATTGAAGATTGAAACTCTACAATCTACTTCTGTCGACTTTTCATTGCCCTTTCCATGTCCCTTTTTGCTTCTCTCTCCTTTATCGTCTCCCTTTTTTCAAAGAGCTGTTTGCCTTTCGCAAGACCTATTTCTACCTTTGCAAAAGGCCCTTTAAAATAGAGCTTCAACGGAATAAGTGTGAATCCCTTTATCGCTGTCTTGCCCCTCAGCCTTTCTATTTCCCTTCTGTGCAATAGAAGTTTTCTCGTCCTCAAAGGGTCATGGTTCATTATATTCCCATGACTATAAGGACTAATATGACAGTTGAGGAGAAAAACCTCTGAATCTTTCACAATCACATAACTATCCTTAAGATTCACCTTTCCTTCCTTAAGAGCCTTTACTTCTGTTCCTAAAAGTGCCATCCCTGCTTCTATGGTTTCTTCAATATGGTAGTCGTGATATGCCTTTCTGTTCTGGCAAACAACTTTCATGTATATATAATTTTACCATTTTTTATTGCCTGCCCACACAAAAATATTTAAACCCTTTTTCCCTGAGTCTCTGCGGTTCGTATATGTTTCTAAAATCAAAGAAATATGGATCTTTAAGGAGTTTCTTGAGTCTGTCAAGGTCAAGATTCCTGAACTGATTCCATTCAGTCACAATCACCAGTGCATCAGATCCTTTTGCAGCCTCATAAGGGTTCTTACAGTACATTATTTCAGGAAATACTCTCTGTGTAGCCTTCATTGAAACAGGGTCGTATGCTCTGATCTTTGCTTTCCCTTTTAGGAGATTCTCGATTAAATAAAGGGAAGGAGCGTCACGGATATCATCCGTATTCGGCTTGAAAGAAAGTCCAAAAATTGCAATCGTCTTGCCTTTTATCATACCCATTGCATCTTTGATTTTTTTGACCATAATTTGCTTTTGCTTTTCGTTAGCCCTGACTACTGCATCAACTACTCTGAGATCAATACTTTGTTCCTCTGCTATCTTTAAAAGTGCCTTTGTATCCTTTGGAAGACAGGAGCCACCATATCCAGGTCCAGAATGGAGAAATTTAGAGCCTATCCGCATGTCAAGGCCCATGCCCTTTGCAACCATGTGGACATCTGCACCTATCTTCTCACAAAGGTTTGCCATCTCATTGATAAATGAAATCTTCGTTGCAAGAAAAGAGTTGGAGGCATATTTAATAAGCTCTGCGGTCTTGATATTTGTTATCACAAATGGTGTTTCTATAAGATAGAGAGGCTTGTAGAGGTCCTTCATTATCGCAATCGCCTGCTGTCCTGAACTCGATTCAGGATCTACACCAATCACAACCCTGTTTGGCCTCATAAAATCTTCTATCGCTGCGCCTTCTCTAAGAAACTCAGGGTTCGAGACTATATCAAAATGAACCTGTTTCTTGAGGTTTTTTGAAACTATTTCCCTTATCCTATCACCTGTTCCAACAGGGACGGTACTCTTTGTGACAATAACCTTATATCCGTTTAAATTTGCAGCTATTTCCTTAGCCACATCTTCGATATACTTCAGGTCTGCTGAGCCATCACCCCGTGGAGGTGTACCCACAGCTATGAATATCACCAGCGATGAATCAACTGCTTCTGCGACATCTGTCGTGAAAGTGAGCCTGCCTTCCTTAAGGTTTCTCTGTACAAGCTCTTCAAGACCTGGTTCATAAAAAGGCACTTTGCCTTTTTTCAAAGATTTTATCTTTTTTTCGTCCTTGTCTAAGCATGTGACAAATAATCCAAATTCGGCAAAACATGCCCCTGTGACAAGACCGACATAACCCGTTCCAATTATTCCTATGTGCATCTATCCTCCCATATTATCTAAAAATCAACCAGTTAATTTTATTACTATTTGACAGCATTTTCACCAGTGTTGTCAACAACATAAGAGAAATGATAATTCTGTAAAACTTACACGATTCAAGGATTCATATCAGGGGAAACATTTTAAAGATATGCTCTTTAACCCCTCACAATAGAGATCAGGGAGTTGCATGAATTTTACAATTAAAACAGAGCAGATTCACAATACCTCGTGTAGTTTATCAATAACCATTTTTGGTGTCACTATAATGAGACATGCTTGCTTTTCTGGATAGATGCACTTGTCCTGTCTGCACATTCTGCACGGAACTGTACTGATATCGAACAGTGCCCTTTTGTCTGTCCATGGACTACAGTGCTTTGATAAGGTAGGCCCATAGATACCGATTACAAATAACCCTGTGGCTGCTGCGATATGAATTGGTGCTGAATCATTACCAACAAACAAATCGCTGAACTTACATAACGCAGCAAACTCCAAAAGGCTCAGATCGGTGGAAATGATATCTGGTGGTTTCTT
>VGWZ01000070.1 GCA_016873595.1 Nitrospira sp. | reverse complement strand
TCCTTTATTCCATATGCTTTTTACAATTTGAAGATATCTTCTGGGACCTGATGGTTTTACTCTTATAAACATGACACCATTATAATAAGCTTTATTGTAAGTTTTGTCAAGCTTTTTATGCTATTAACGTGGCACTATGTTTTAGCGGTTTTTTGAAATGCTTTTCTCGTAGATTGGCTTAAATACTATGTTTTTAATTTCTCTAATAGGCTCTTTTAGGTCGCAACTGTAGAAGATGGGTTAAAATATTTCAATACTTTCATTAAAGACAGTTACTCTTCGAATTCATCACCCTATTTGATACTCTTAATCTTTTCGAGTGTATCACTATAAATTAGTTTTTTTGCAGGGTTAAGCTCAATTGCCTTCTGTGCGAACTTTTCTGCTTCATCAAGGTTTTCCCTTTTTGTGAAGTAAAGCCATGCGAGATTATTATAAGCATCAGCGTTTTCAGGATTTTTCTTTATAGCCTTCCTGTAATATTTCTCAGCATCATCTAATTCATTCTTCTGAAAATAGATATTCCCAAGATAAAGATATGCGATTGGCAGTTTTTTGGAAGCTCTATCATATTCCTTTATCGCATTGTCTAATTCACCTTTTTTTTCATAAGCAACACCCAAGTTAAGATGCTCTTCAGGGCTGAGTGGATCATCAAGGACAATAATCCGAGGCATTGCACAGGCAAAAAGACATATTGCTAAGAGCATAGGGCAAAGAGTTATTGATGGATGAAACTGATACCATACCCTTGACTGTTTGGCAATTAATTTTCTCTTTGCTCTTTTCTCTCTGCTCTTTATCTGGGTTTTATTAGCAGTGTCCAGTTGTTTGTTTTCCTCCACGTCTTAATAAAATTGTCTCCGGGTATAAATTTACCTTCATCCTTTCCTGAATTGACTATAACACCATGTTCATTATATCCGATAACAACCATAAAGTGGTTCACCTGATAGAGGGAAAAACCGTAATCTACAAGGACAATGACTGGATAGCCAGATCCGATATTCTTTTTTAAATCATCCATATTTCCCTTATATTGAATTGAGTTCAATCCCTTTTTCTGGGTATAAAGGATCATATCAATGGTTAATGTCCCTCTTGTAGATTTACTATAAATTTCTTTTGCAATATCATCAGGTGTCACATCAATTCCCCAGTAGTTCAATACCGCTGCAAGGGAAGCCGGACCACATTGGTAATCCTCTTGAGGATAAAATGGAACTTTATTTATGAGTATTGGAGTTGAATCAAATCGAACAGATACTGTTGAACAAGCACCGAGCATGACCCCTATAATTA
Source organism: Nitrospira sp. (assembly GCA_016873595.1). Classification (GTDB taxonomy): domain Bacteria; phylum Nitrospirota; class Thermodesulfovibrionia; order Thermodesulfovibrionales; family SM23-35; genus VGWZ01. Next base: position 7,899 of record VGWZ01000070.1, on the reverse strand, counting down.
TGGGAAATATGTACTTGAGGAATTTCATTTAGCAACAGATTATAAAATGACTTGTGTCCGTTATTCGCAGCAAGCATCGCTTTTCTTCGCAATAAATACTGAATAACGGACACAAAAAAGCCATACGAAACTACTTGGTCACAATAACTTTGTGCCCTGTTAATTGTAGTATTACTATAACGAGTATCACTATCACGAGGAGCGCAATAATCACTCCCAGAGCGTCGCCACCCACTTTCAGTTCATCAAGCTGCAGAGCAAGTTGGTGGATCTGCTGGTCACTGAGCTGGTTGAGTCTTTTCTGGATTTCATCCTGTGTGAGACCGAGCTGTGCAAGCCTTTCAGTTACTGCTTTCAGCTCCAAAACTTTCTGTATTTTTTCAAGGTCAGCAGTCCTGTCTGCTTCTGTGAGGGCAATTATCTCTGAGGGTGCAAGACCTGCATCTACCCTCGGTGCAATGCCTATTATGAACATCGCGATAGCGAGATACCACGTTACATACTTCATAAATGGCATCTTCATCTCATTCACCTCCTTTTCTTTTGTTTTCTTCGACTTCGTCAATAAAATGTAAGTTTTTACTATTTCTCTCCAAAAAGTTCTTCTTCCTGTTTGTACTTCATCCGTTTCACAAGCCCTTCATAGGAACTCGTACGGATAATTTTACTAAATTGAGTTCTGTAGTTATTTACGAGACTCACGCCTTCTATGACCACATCATACACTTCCCATTTATTATTTTTCTTCAGGAGCCTGTATTCTATTGGTATATCAACATTCCTTTTCGTGATTATTTTGGTTTTTACTATGGCATATCCATCATCTACATTTTCATCTGTATAGATGATCTTTTCATCTGAATAGTTTTCTATCTTTTTAATATACGACCTTTCAAGAAGATCGGAATATAATGAGACAAATTCCTTTTTTTCTTCTGGTGTTCTCTGTTTCCAGAAAAGGGCGAGGGAACGTTTTGCCATCTCTTCAAAATCAAATCTCTCCCCAACTGCTTTGCGTATTGCAGCCCGCCGTTCTTTTACTTTCCCGGGTTTTTTCAATTCCTTATTATTTAAAATGTCAAGAACCTTATCTATGGTTTGCTTCATCTGATCTGTTGGTACCCCAGCATAGGCGGTAACTAATAGGGAGAGTGACAATATAAAAGAAAAGAGCACCAAACAAAACGGTTTTATATTCTTCATAAATCCTCCTGTTATTTCAGCTCTTTAAGGTCTGTGCCTGTTGCATATAAAAGGTTTGCATACGAAAGTTTATGATTGTAAAGAGACTTCAGATAGCTTGCCTTTGTAAGAGCATACGCGCTTGCAGCATCGGTAATTTCTTTCGCTTCACCAACACCCATGTCATAGTTTGCAACTGCAGAGACAAGCCACTTATTCGCATTCGTGTAAGCCTTTCCAGTCTCTCCTATATTCTTTTTTGCCTCTTCTAAATCAAGATATGCCCTCCTTACCTGTAACGGAATTGCCTCATCAGCAAATCTCTTCTTTTCAGAGAGTTTGGCGTATTCTGCCTCTGCCTCCTGCACCCTTCCCTTTGTCATACCAAAGTCAATGGACCACTTGAGTCCTAAATAGGCTGCAATGAACCTATCGCTGAAAACGTCGAAGACATAGGGATTTTTTAACCTATCCCTGTTTGTCGCTCCAGCGATATATCCCCTTGCACCGAGAAAAATCTGTGGATAATAATTACTTTTCTCCACATCAATGAGGGCACGTTTCGCATTGAGGCCTTCCTGAAGCTGAACAAATTCTGGTCTGAGAGCAGGAGTCATTTTCAGATATGTATTCAGTTCAACAGGCACCTTCTCTTCATGGGTAAGGGAAGAATCAGCAATCTCAAACTCTGTGCCTCTGGGGAAGCCCATGCTTGTTATAAGTGCATCTTTTACAAGGGCAATTCCTTTTTCGGTCTCGTTGAGATTCTTCTCTGCCTCACCCAGAAATGCCCTGAATTTATAGAGATTAATCTCATCTGCCCATGGAGAGCCAGCCACGAGCTGTTTTTCTGTTTTATCTATGGAACGGGTAAGCTCATCCTTTATCTCAAGGAGAAGGTTCCTCATATCCTTTGCAAGGAGAAGACTGTAATAGAGTTCCTTTGTCCTTAAAATAATATCTGAGGTCTTTTTGTCTACTCCTGCCCTCGCAGCTTTTATGCCACTTGAGGCAGCGCTTTTATAACTACTTATCTTACCAAAAGTATAAATGGGCTGTACCACATTAAGGCTAAAATTCCCAAAGACCCCGTTGATGGCACTGTCGGAAATGTCAGTTTTCAGGAACTCATCCTTTCTTGCTTCCGGCGATGGCCCTGTTAATGCGATAAGTTCTATCTGAGGATACTCTGCTGAATCAGCCTGCATCTTCTTTGACTTGTACACTTCTTCTTCATAGCGTGATTCACCGATTTCCGGGCTTATCTCTACTGCCTTTTTTATACACTGTTTGAGGTCAAAAACTATTTTCCCCTTCTCTTTTTCCTGGCTGTCCTGACCATATGCGGGAATAAGAAGCATGATAAAGGAAAGATACACAAAACATGCGGCGATTATATCATTCTTTTTCATGTCACCTCCTAAACCTTTCCAAATACATACTTTGATATCAACTCTTCGATATCCAAGGCAGATTCTGTTTCCCTTATTTTTCCACCATTGGGTATAATCTTATCAGATCCTCCAGGTGTTATCTGTACATATTTCTCACCTATAAGCCCCTTCGTTTTTATGGATGCTATTGCATCCTCTTGAATCTTAATATCTGTATTGATGACAAATTCAACAAACGCTTGATAGTTCTTATCGAGTCTCATGCTCTTTACCTTTCCCACCTCTACCCCTGCTATCTCCACCACTGCGCCGGGTTTAATTCCTCCAGCCCTTTCAAATTCAGCATAAACAGTATATCTTCTCTCACCGAAGACCTCAAGCTTTCCAAGCTTTACAGATATATATGCAAGAGAAATAATGCCTATCAATAAAAAAAAGCCAACAGCTAATTCAAGATCAAATTTTTTCATTTATCAACCTCCTAAGGTCTAAATTGCCTCTATTGGTCCTTCCATGCTTCCAGTTATGAACTGTATGACTACTGGATTAGAAGAGTTTTTAATCTCCTCAGGCGTGCCAACTTCTGTAATAACGCCATTGTGCAACATGGCAACTCTATCAGCAACCTCAAATATCTCCGGGATTTCATGACTTATCATCACACCTGTAAACCCATACTTTTTATGGGTGGTCTTTATAAGTACATGTATGGAACTTGTAATAATAGGATCAAGGCCCGTGGTCGGCTCATCAAAAAGCACTATGGACGGCTCTGTAATGAGTGCCCTCGCAAGGGCAACCCTCTTTTTCATGCCACCGCTCAACTCAGCAGGATACTTCTTCTCCATACCTTTAAGTCCTACATCCTCAAGGGCATTCAGGACCCTTTCCTCTATCTCTCCCTTGCTCAACTTTGTTTTTTCTTTCAGTGGAAAGGCAACATTCCCATATAAAGTGAGAGAATCAAATAATGCCCCCCCCTGAAAAAGCACACCCAATTTCTCCCTCATCTTATCAAGTTCCTTCAGGTCAAGCCTTGTAATATCCACTCCGTCAATCAGTACACTTCCCTTATCAGGCATGAGAAGACCCATAATGTGCTTTATTAGTACACTTTTACCACAACCACTCTTCCCCATTATGGTTATCACCTCTTTATCCAAAATTGTCAAATTCACACCTTTTAGGACTTTCTGGCCATCAAAGGATTTGTGGAGGTCAACAATTTTGATCATTCAATCACCTCTCATAGAAGAACAGAGCCAAGGAAATAATCCCATATCAAGATTAATATAGAGGACATAACAACAGCCTCTGTTGTGGACTTGCTGACACCTACTGCACCATATCCTGTATAAAAGCCCTTATAGCAGCACACCCATGAGACCAACAATCCAAAACTGAGGGATTTATAAAGTCCCACCATTATATCCTCCATACCAACATAATCCTCCATGAGAGAGAAATATGTTCCTGAACTGATCCCCAGGACTTCTACTCCCACCACATATCCACCATATATACCAATTACATCAAATATGGCTGTAAGTAAAGGGAAAACAATTATCGCAGCAACTATGTTTGGAACAATAAGATACCGCATTGGATTAAGTGCCATTGCTGTCAGGGCATCTATCTGCTCTGAAATCCTCATCATCCCTATCTCCGCAGTAAGGGCAGATCCTGCCCTCCCCGTAACCATCAGGGCAGAAAGTACTGGCCCCAATTCCCTGATAAGGCTGAGGGCAATGCCGGGACCGAGCAATGCCTCTGAGCCGAACTTCCTGAGGATATAGAATAACTGAAGGGCAAGAACCATTCCTGTAAACGAGCCCATGAGGAGAATTACGGTCAGAGATTTAGCGCCTATAAATCGTATCTGGCGTAAAAACAAATTAAATTTAAATGGTGGGATAAAAATTAAATATATTGAATTTATCAAGAAAAGAAACATATGTCCCATTCCCCTCAGCGTTGAGAGGAACCATGAACCCAATGTCCTTACTATGTTTTTCATTCAGGAAGCCTTAACATATGTTTTCCTTGATTTGCCCCCAAGAGATGTCAGGATTTCATATGGTATCGTATGAGCTCTAAATGCAAGCTCATAGGCGGTTATTGATTCCTTTCCCTGTTGCCCGAGCATTATCACCTCGTCGTCTTCCCTTACATTCTTGATATCAGTTACATCAATCATTGTGAGATCCATACATACTCTTCCCACAACAGGTACACGCCTTCCTTTTACAAGAACATCTGCATTATTGGAAAAAAGTCTATTATAGCCGTCTGCATATCCAACAGGTATCACACCAATTCTGCTTTGCCTTTTTGTGATAAATGTCCTCCCATAACTCACTGGAGAGCCTAGCGCCACATTTCTTATACAGAGGATTTTTGTTTTGACCTTCATTGCAGGAATAAGGTCTACAAATTCGGAGACTCCCCCCCACCCCTGCCCTCCCCCTCGAGGGGGGAGGGTTAGGGAGGGGGTGCTATCTGCTCTGACCTCTGACTTCTGTATTGGAGAATACCCATAAAGCATTATTCCTGGTCTCACCGCATCAAGATAGGCATCCTTGAATGTCAAGACTGCAGCACTGTTTGCTATATGCGAAAAGATTTTTCTATTCAATTTCCTTGAGAGAGTCTCCCTTACCTTGTTGAATTTTTCAAGCTGGACAGTAGCATATGACTTATCTGAAAGGTCTGCATCTGAAAAGTGGCTGATAAGTCCTGTTATTTTTATTCTTTCCATCTTTGCAATTTTCTCTAACTCATCAATGAGAGGATTACCACTTAATCCAATTCTTCCCATCCCGGTATCTATTTTCACGTGAATGTGTAGTACCGTATTTCTTTTCCTTGCTTCAGTTGACAGAGAGAGTGCATCATCAACATTATAGACAACAGGAATAAGCTTGAAATCAAAAAATTCCCTTACCTCTTTTCTGTCAAATAATACAATGATCGGCGCAGTGATACCTGCATCTCTCAGTTTTACTGCCTCATCTATAAATGCAACTGCAAGATAAGAAGCACCTTCTTTAATAAACCTTTTTGAGACTTCTACAGCACCGTGACCGTATGCGTCTGCTTTAACCACAGCAATGATCTGGCGGTTCTTAACAATTTTCCTGACAGCCTGGAAATTATATGCTATCGCAGAGAGATTAACCTCTGCAATTGCTCCTCTATCCACCTTCTTTTTTTTCTATTTCTTCTTTTTTCTTTTCCTGAGATGCGTCTTTCTTTGGTGTTACATCTATTTCTTCAGGTTCAGACATACCCTTTTTAAAATTTTTGATCGCCTGTCCGATGCCCTTGCCAATCTCAGGTAATCTTGTTGCACCAAACAGAACAATAACTATTACCAGAATAATAATCAGTTCTTGCATCCCTAAACCAAACATATCTTCCCTCCTATCTCCTTTTCAAAATCTTCAAGTGTATTTATATTCACAAAGGACTTTCCCTCTGGGTCTATCGCCCTCACCTCCTCTTCCTTTATATAAAAGATGTTTATTTTTTGTAGAAATTCTCTCAGGCCTGTCTTTCCATTTTTTATACTTTCTTCCATACTATCTATTATTTCTTTTGAGTAGATACCTAAAAGGGGCTGTGGCCTTTTATCAAATAGAGGGATAATACCATCCCATCTCTTTTTTTCTGAAGGGTGGAAAGTATCAGGTGCAACATTTATTTTAGTATGAGGGATGCTTTTAGTGTTTTCTTTCCACCTATTGACGATAAATCTCACAAGTTCCGGATTTATAAAAGGCATGTCGCATGCTGTCACAAAAATCTCAGGAGCTTCCAGACTTGATAAGGCTGAAAGTATCCCTGTCATTGGCCCTCTGTATTTCACTATATCTCCGACCATCGGTACACCGAGATAAAAATAGAGTTCGGGGGTGTTTGTACTTATAATAACTCTCTTAAAGATTGTGTTGAGAAATTCAACGGTAGTATCGATAATTCTCCTGCCGTCTATCTCGAGAAATCCCTTTACTGCCGATAGTCTTTTATTTTCTCCGCCAGCTAAAATCAAAGCATCCATGTCTATACCTCACATAGCTTTTTATTTCAGTGGTTTATGGACAATTCACCATAAAAAAACAAATTTGTCTTAATTTTTATAGTTTATTAAAAATTTGCTTTTAATACAAGGCAAAAAGTCTTAGAACTTATGGAATTTTCCTCTTGCTCTAATATGATATTTATGATATTTTAATAGTGATAGTGAAAAGAAAGGTACGGTTATACATAGTTGTTATATGGTTGTGTTTTAGGGCAGATGCCTGCCCTGTTGGTGATAGGTGAAAAAGTTGATCCGGCAAATTAGATTTTTTGGGAGCCTGCGTAAGGAGTTGGTGTGCATGCCCCGTATCAACAGTACGGGGAAGCCTAAAGACTTCTTCAGGGCACCCACCTATTGTATAGGCGGATCTAATTCTTTGCTTACACGGCAGGGCGGGTTTATTTTAGTGAACGTAAGGCTGGTTTTTATGATACTTATACTTTTGTGGAGAATTATAAAAAATTGTATTATAGAGAATAGATGGAAAATTAATTTGAAGATTAACTATCTCTCTCCTTCAAAAGTCCTCCTGAAGTCATAACCCAGCCAAAGAAGTAAAATTCTAAAAAAAAGAGGCGTTACGCCTTATGCAAAATAAGAATTCTCCTCTTGCGAGAATGCGAAGGAAGGAGGTTGAGGATAAAAATGAATTTTTCTGAATATTTGCTCATAGGGATACTTACAGGGCTTATTGTTGCGTTAGTCCTGAGTCTTATATACCGTGTAAATCTCAGGAGCAAGAAAGGTACTCTAGAAAGAGAAAGAGCACAGATAATTGATGAGTCGAAGAAGGAAGCTGAAAGGATAAAAAAAGAGGCAATCATTGAGGCAAAAGATGTTGTCTACCAGGCCAAATCAGAGTCTGATAAGGAACTAAAAGAGAGGCGATCAGAGCTCAATCATCTTGACAGAAGGTTGAGACAGAAAGAGGAAACAATTGAAAGAAAAGTCGAACAACTTGAAAAAAGAGAACAGGATCTAAATAGGCGAGAGAAGGATTACTCTTCAAAAGAGCGCACTATTCAAGAGAAAGAAACTCATTACGACCAATTGATTAAAAACCAGAAACAATTACTTGAGAAACTATCAGGATTGAATTCTGAAGATGCAAAACAGGAGCTTTTAAGAAAAGTAGAAGAGGAATCAAAGTTTGAAGCGGCGAAGCTTATCAAAAAAATAGAAGATGAGGCAAAAGAAAATGCAGAGAAAAAGGCAAAGGAAATAATGGGGCTCGCAATCCAG
>VGWZ01000069.1 GCA_016873595.1 Nitrospira sp. | reverse complement strand
TCCCCCCTCTGCCTGTCAATGTATCTGCCGTTACCTCTACTTTGCTGATTTTGCACTTGCTTTTGTTTTCTCTTTGTTTCATAATTTCCTCACTTATTGGGTGATATTTTTTTGTTGTTTTGCAAACCTATTATAACAAGGTTCTATCGCCCTCTAAGTGATTTTTTCTATGTTTTTATTACCTATGAATCGCTCAGATTAGGTAAAAATTAATTAAACCTTCCCCTTTTTTGTCCTCTCTTAAGGCAGAGGAGGCGTGACTTATACTCCCCTTACTTGCGCACTTCTCGCCAGAGCATAAACGCAAGCCCTGCCGCAATAACAAAGCCGGGTATGCTTACCCATAGGGGAACAATCATGCCATTTATGGTGACCTCCCAGCTAAAGAAAAGCCTGAGCAGATGCATAAAGGCAATCAGTGAGAACACGATAGCAGCGATGTTTGTAAAAGGTTTCATAACTTATCTCCTTTTCTACAGATTGTTCTATTAGCCGTTGCGTCACTGAGATTTTCTAAAAGATACAAGATTTCACAATTTTTTAAAGGTGATATTCGAATACATCTCAGGTCTCCTGTCATCAAAAATGTTGTTGAGAGAAGTGAGAGATTTGTTTCTTGCCAATTCAGGTTGAATGTCTGCAATCAGTAAAACCTCATCTTCCCCTGACGCTCCGACAAGAACCTTTCCTTCCGGTGAAGCAATCAGACTTTGTCCTATAAACCTGAGAGATTGTCCCTTTTTTCTGTTTTCTTCTCCAGTCCTGTTTGCAGTTATCGCATACACCTTATTTTCAAGACACCTAATAGGCATGGCTTGGGGGCAGTAAGGCAACACAAGATTTGCAGGATGTGCAATTATGTCTGCTCCCATAAGAGCAAGGGCTCTCATGGATTCGGGGAAGAACCAGTCAAAGCATATCAAAATACCTAAACGGCCTGTCTCAGTATCCCAGACCTTAAATCCGGTATCACCAGGACTGAAGAAGAGCTTTTCTTCAAAAAAGAGATGAGTTTTACGATAAACCCCTATAAATCCATCCGGACCTGTAAGAAAAGCACTATTAAAAAATCTATCCCCATCTTTTTCCGGAAGACCGGCTACGATATAAAAGCCTTTCTGTCGTGACAGTTCTGAAAGAAGTTTCGTTGTGTGTCCCTCTGGTATCTGCTCTGAGAGCTCTGCTACCTCATCTTTTGAGACAAACTGATACCCTGTAGCAAAAAACTCTGGAAGAACGAGAAGGTCTACATCAGCATCTTTTACTGCAGACAGGGCCTTTTTCAGGTTTCCGTCTTTGTTGCCAAAGTCAGGTGCAAATTGATAAAACCCTGCTTTCATCTTAGGGTATGGGAGAATTGATATTGTCTTAGCCGCATGAACTGCACGAGGTTTTACTGCAGGAGGTGCAGGCTGCTCCTGTACCAGCAAGGGGTTTTTGAGTGCCAGTGGCACAAAAAACAGAAAACTTCTTTTTTATCTCTTGAGAGCTACATTGAGGACAACTCACTTCCTGATTTCCAAAAACAAGTTTCTCGAAGTCCTCACCGCAGATAGTGCATTTATATTCATATATTGGCATTTTTTCTCCTCAAACTATTTTTGATAACGAAACTCTAATTTATAAACCTATATTTTTATTTGGCAGAAGGTAACCCTTGAGCGGCTTTGAATTCTGTCTTCAACAGAATTCACCTCGGAGTCCCCGATATTCATCGGGGTCGAGAATGAGCGAAGGGGTTATCTTCTGCCAAATATCTTTCTTCACTATTTTTCTTTTTTTGGTACTTTTTCCCAGTCCTTCAAGAACTTTTCAATGCCTACATCTGTAAGCGGGTGTTTTATTAACTGTAGTATAACAGAATAAGGGATGGTTGCGATATGAGCTCCCATCTTTGCAGCCTCTACTACATGGAGCGGATTCCTCACACTCGCAACGATTACTTCGGTATCAAAGATGTAGTTTTCATAAATCTCTAATATTTCACTGACAATTCCCATTCCAAAATGGCTTATATCATCAAGTCTCCCAACAAAGGGACTCACATACGTAGCACCAGCTTTCGCAGCAAGAAGAGCCTGACTTGGAGAAAAAACAAGAGTCACGTTTGTCTTGATCCCTATGCCTGATAATCTTCTTACTGCTCTGAGCCCTTCCTCAGTCATCGGGATTTTTACCACAATATTTTCATGGATTTTTGAAAGGGACTCTGCTTCTTTGACCATCTCATCTGCAGTCAGGGTGACTGCTTCAGCACTCACAGGGCCATTGACAATGCTGCAGATTTCCCTGAGTAATGTAATCGGCTCTCTCCCCTCCTTTGATATAAGAGACGGATTTGTGGTGACCCCATCTATCACACCAAGTTCCCAGGCCCTTTTGATTTCATCAATATTTGCAGTGTCAATGAAAAATTTCATAAATCCTCCTCGTCAGTTCTTTATAAAGTGGAAATCTGAAAAATCATCAAGAGTCTTTTACGCTGATAGCATTATACTATAAATTAGTTACTCATTGCTGCTGCTATATGCCTCTTCTACAGCCTCTATTAAATGTAACACTGGCTTATTTTTCATCTCTTTTGTGAGCTGTATCATGCAGCCTGGGCATGCAGTGATAATTATCTCTGCTCCTGTTTTAGTATAGTTTCCGATGCATTTTTCGAGAAGTCCCTGTGAGAGCTCTTTGAAAGAAAGACTAAAAATGCCTCCGAATCCACAGCATCGCTCTTCCTCAGCCTCTATTAAATTGATGCCAATGTTTTTTAAGATTTCCCTCGGCTCTTTTTTAATACCCAACCCGTAACTAAGGTGGCACGGGTCATGGTAGGTTGCAGTCACAGATTGGGAAGCGAGAGATGGAAGAGATGAATCTATTTTATTTATAAGAAAGCGTGATATGTCCATTGCCCTTTCAATGCCTTCACCGATGAGCTTTGGATATTCTTCTTTGAGAGTAAGTGTACATGTGGGACAGAGACTCAGTATTGCATCAACATTCAGCTTACTGAATATTCTGAAGTTCTTTTTTGCAAGTTCAATCGCCTCTTTTTCAAGGCCGAGTGTTCTCAGGGGCGCACCACAGCATACCTCACCAACTGGCAAGATAACCTCATAATTGAGCTTTTGTAATACATTAATAAGTGATTCCCCTAAATGTGGATAAAGAAAATTCACTGTGCACCCTGTAAAAACTGCAACCCTGCCTCTCTTTTTCGATACGGTGAATATTTGAACTCTATCTCTTAGGTGATGTTCAGGAAGTTCAATATGAAACGGGAGGATACCCTTTTTCAAAAGATAGGGAAATAACATATGCTGGGCTATCTTGAGGAGATTGAAGCTGAGTTCAGACCTTTTTGAAGAAAATTTTGTGAGGAGACGAAGATATCGCCTTTTTACATCTGAACCCTTTAAAAGACTTCTGCCAAGGTGTATAAGCTCTTTTATATCAATTTCAAGTGGGCACAATCCTGAGCATGCACCACACAATATACAACTAAATATGCGGTCATTGAGGACAGCTGATGGCTTCAGCTGTCCTGTAGAGAATCCCCAGAGAAGTGCAAGCCTTCCCCTTGCACCCATTGCCTCGGTCATGTCTTCATCATACGTTGGACAAAAGGCCTTGCAGCTTCCGCAACGAATGCATTTTAAGAGTTCATTTAAATAACGAGAGCTTTCCATTAAAGGCATTATACCTTTAAAGGCATTATACCTTTGTGATTCAAATTCTTTCTACCCTCATTATTGATTGACATCACGATTGATAGACATCACGCGCACAACTGCCCCCTTCCTTTTTTTGCCCGTGGTATATATAATTAAAAATAGTCTAAAAACTATTGAGACAATTAAGAAAATGCTTGGTGGATACAATACCAACATATCATACAAAGGGACAACATACCACATCCAGACAGAGGATAACGGAATAAAGAATCCTGTAGTGGTGACACTTCTCTATTCGCAGGGTGCAATCCTCGCATCCAAAAAGACCAGCTACGCACATATTTTGGAGAGGTCTGATTATAAAGAGAAAGTCGGAAAGCTGATGAAAGAACAACACAGAAGTATGATAAAAGAACTACTCTCAGGAAAATATACGAGCGCAGAAAAACCTGAAGATACTAAAAAAGCAGGAGCTCATTAGTAAATGGACAAGAGAGACACTGCCTTTCTGAAACAACAGGCAAAGAGGGTAAGGATTGAGATACTAAAGATGCTCACGGAAGCAGGCTCAGGCCATACAGGGGGTTCACTTTCAGCAGCTGATGTGGTGACCGCACTTTATTTTTACAAGATGCGTCACAGACCGGATGTCCCAAACTGGAGAGAAAGAGACAGATTTATCCTGTCAAAAGGACATGCAGCGCCGTTGCTTTATGTTGTGTTAGCTCTGACAGGTTATTTCGATACCTTGCTGCTTAAGACACTTCGTAAAATAGGCAGTCCTCTTCAGGGCCATCCTTGTTCAAAAACCCTTCCGGGTGTTGAGATCTCAACCGGTTCTCTTGGACAGGGGCTCTCTGTTTCAAATGGAATTGCGATTGGACTGAAAATAGACAATCTCAATTCAAGGGTATATTGTCTTTTAGGCGATGGTGAAACACAAGAAGGTCAGGTCTGGGAGGCTGCAATGACCGCAGCACATTACAAGCTTGACAACGTATGTGCAATAATAGACCTCAACGGCCTCCAGATAGATGGCCCTGTATCAAAAGTGAAGGCTATAGAGCCTGTTGCCTCTAAATGGAGCGCCTTTGGATGGAATGTGATTGATATTGATGGTCATGATATGGAAGCAATACTCAATGCCTTTGATGAGGCAGAAACAGTCAAAGGAAGGCCAAGCGTAATCCTCGCCCACACGGTTAAAGGGAAAGGTGTTTCTTTTTTTGAAGGTAAAGTTGAGTATCATGGGATCGCACCTACTCGTGATGAACTTGAAATGGCATTGAAGGAACTTGATGGCAATGGGTGAAATAGTCAAGGATACAAGAGAAGGACGGCAGAGCATAGTCGGGAAATCAATGGCAACAAGAGATGCCTATGGAGAGACACTTCTTGAACTTGGTAAAAAGAGAGATAACATTGTAGTCCTTGATGCAGATCTCTCAGGCTCGACAAAGACAGGGAAGTTTGCAAAGGCATTTCCTGACCGTTTCTACAATATTGGGATCGCTGAACAGGATATGATTGGCACTGCAAGCGGACTGGCACTTTCAGGAAAAATTCCCTTTGCATCGACCTTTGCGGTCTTTGAGACAGGAAGGGCGTGGGAGCAAATAAGACAGACAGTGTGTTACTCGAATCTCAATGTGAAACTTATTGCAAGTCATGGTGGTATTACTGTTGGAGAAGACGGTGCATCACATCAATCAACAGAGGATATTGCACTTATGAGGGTTCTCCCGAATATGACTGTCATTGTCCCTTCTGATGGTTATGAGACAATGCAGGTTATAAATGCGATCGCAGATTTTTATGGTCCTGTGTATGTGAGGCTCGGGAGGGCTAAAGTTCCCGCAGTGATGCCTGCTGAGTATGAATTTAAGATAGGAAAGGCTTATCCATTTCATATAGGCAGGGATGCAAATATAGTGGCGATGGGGATTATGGTATCCATTGCGATTGAGGCTGCAAGAATTCTTAACGATTCTGGCATAGATGCTGGCGTAATCAATATGTCTACTGTAAAACCTCTCGATACCGGGACGTTACTCAACGCTGCCAGGTCATGCAGGCTCATTGTCACAGCCGAAGAGCATTCGATTATAGGTGGTCTGGGAAGTGCGGTAAGCGAATTTCTATCTGAAAACTTTCTTGTTCAGGTGAGAAGGATCGGGATAAAGGACTCGTTTGGTTGTTCTGGAAAGCCAGAGGAATTATTAAAACTTTATGGCCTTACTGCAGATGATATTGTGGAAACAGTCAAAGAGGCACTAAAGAAATGAGAAGTAACAAGTTAAAAGGTATAGGTAAAGAACATAAAATATTCTTTATTGTTTTATTAACTCGTTACTTGTTACTAAACGTATGATAAACTTCGAGAACGTATCAAAACACTATGATACTCAGACAGCCTTAAGGAATATAACCTTTTCCATCGAAAAAGGGGAGATGGCATTTATCACAGGGCTAAGTGGGTCAGGGAAAACAACGCTGCTCAAGTTAATATATCTTTCAGAGAAACCTGATGAAGGGACTATTTCAATAGATAGTCGGGAACTCAATACACTGAAAGAATCAGAAATACCCTTATTAAGACGAAAGATCGGGTTTGTGTTCCAGGATTTCAGGCTCCTGAATAACAGGAATGTATTTGAGAATATTGCACTTGCTCTCAGGATAAGAGGAATAAATGATAAAGATGTGAAGACGCGGGTATTCGATGCACTTAAAACAGTAAATCTGAGGCATAAGGCAGATTATTACCCGGATACCTTATCCGGTGGAGAGCAACAGAGGGTTGTGATCGCAAGGGCAATTGTTTCTGAACCTACAGTTCTTCTTGCTGATGAGCCAACAGGTAATGTTGACCCTGATACATCAGCAGGTATCATGAGGACATTTAAAAATATTAACGCAACCGGCACCACAATCATTATTGCAACACATAACAGAGAACTTTTCCGGGATACAGGGAGAAGGGTACTCAAACTGGACAACGGCAACCTTGTCAGTGAGGAACGTGGTTAAATGGCCACCTTCGCATTCAGGCTCGCACTCAGGAGCATATTACATGAAAAGTGGATAAATCTTCTTTCCATTTTGGCAATCGCAGCAAGTCTCCTTATTACTGCACTTACCGTTCTGTCTGTCTACAATGTTGATGTTGCAACCCAAAAGCTTCCTGAGAGATTTTCGATGATGCTTTATCTGAAAGATAAGCTTTCAGGAGGAGAAGTAGAAAACATAATGAATACTCTCAAGAAAGAGCATGCGGTAGAATCGGTGAAGTATATTCCAAAGGATCAGGCACTGAAAGAACTTAAAACGATGTTAAAGGGCACAGATCACGTGCTTGAGGGCCTTGAAGAGAATCCCCTTCCTGATTCAATAGAGATAAAGCTTAAAAAAGAGGCAGTGGGTACTGAGACCGCACAACAACTTTCAACAAGATTAAGGGAGACAAAAGGAGTCGATGATGTTGAATACGGAGAAAAATTCTTATTCGCCATATCTTCTATTAAAACCGGTGTGAAAACTATCGGCATACTCTTTATTATGATAATGTCTGCAAGTGTGATCTTTGTCTGCTACAGCACAGTGAAGATACTCTTTTACAGAAAAAAAGAAGAAATAGAAACCTACAAGCTTCTCGGAGCCACCAAAGGATTTATAAGAGCACCCTTTATCATAGAAGGTGCTTTTATCGGATTGAGTGGGGGTCTTTTAAGTCTTTTAGGTATTTTGTTGGTGTATTACATCGTCATTTTCAGGCTCAGTCATACTATCCCCATCTTCAATGCACTCATCTTCCCGGCTAATATATCTTTTCTTCTTCCCCCTATAGGGCTCTCCCTCGGGATAGCAGGTGCTGCAATCGCAATCGGTAGGATCAGATACTAAGCATGGAGCGCGGAGTACAGAGTAGAGAGCATAGAGCAAAGAGCATAAGGAATATCGCACTTTATTTCTTAGCCTTTTGTCCTTTGCTCCTTGCCCTTTGCTCCTTGCCCTTTGCGTCATATTGTTATGCTGCTTCACCGGAAGAAGAATATCAGAAAATACAGAAAGATATAAAGACACACAAAGAAAAACTTGACAAGGTAAAAAGTCGTGAACGTTCGATCCTTTCTGATATTGAAAAAGCCAATAGAGAAATAAGCCAAGTAGAGGCTGAACTCAGGAAATACAGGAAGAAGCTCGCAAATACAGAGTCAAAGATATCACAGGTAGAGGCTGAGATTTCTCTTACCAGAAGTAATATCGAAAAGAGAAAGGAGTGGATCAAGAGAAAACTCAGGGCTATGCAGAAATACAGACACTCCGGGGACATCGTGATGTTACTTTCGAGTACTGATGACATCTCTCAACTTATGAGAAGGTGGAAATACCTGCACTATATTACAACCTATGAACACAAGGTGCTGAACACCTATGAAGACAACCTGAAGGACCTTCATGAGAAAGAGAAGCAGCTCATGGTGCTCAAGGCGGAACTCAAGAAAAATCAGGAGAAAGTGAAGCATGAGGAAAAAGCCCTTGTAGAAAAGAAGAAGGAAAAAGAAATGTTACTCGCATCTGTAAGAAAAGAGGAAGCTTCTTATGCAAAGATGTTGAAGGAGTTAAAAGAGTCTTCAAAAAGAATTCTTGAAATTATAAGAAAAGAGACAGAGCAGATAGATACCTACCATGCAAAGGGTTTCTCGGTACTTAAAGGGAAACTTCCCTGGCCTGTTGACGGAAAAGTGGCAATCCCGTACGGTTCTCAAAAGGATCCACAGTTTAATACATCTATATTCAGAAGTGGCATATACATAAAGACAGACAATGATCTCATTACAAAAGCAGTACATAGTGGCAAGGTAGTTTTTGCAGAGTGGTTCAAGGGCTATGGACAACTCGTGATTGTAAACCACGGAGCCGGGTATCACACGCTCTATGGAAGCCTTTCAGAGATTTTTTCAAAGGTAGGAGATATAATAACTATTGGACAGACAATTGGACGGGTAGGGAATTCAGGTATCCTGAATGTGCCGGGCCTTTATTTTGAAGTGCGATATAAAGGTAAGGCCCTCGATCCATTACAATGGCTGAGAAAGAGATAAATTTTGGAGGATAAAACAAAATGACCAAGAAAAAGATAACCTTGATAGTGGTTCTTATTTTTATTATCGCGTCTACAGGTATTCTCGTCGGGAGATGGTCTATAACCAGCGTGGGCGCAGCAGCGGAGGGATATGAGGAACTCAAAGTCTTTACAGAAACACTGTCCCTTGTCAGGAAGAACTATGTAGAAGATATAAAACCCAAGGACCTCGTCTATGGTGCGATTAAGGGGATGCTGAACTCCCTTGACCCCCATTCAGGTTTTATGACACCTGAAATGTACAAGGAGATGCAGGTTGAAACAAAGGGAGAGTTTGGAGGTCTCGGAATCCAGATAGGAATAAAAGATGGTGCGCTGACAGTGATTGCTCCTATAGAGGATACCCCAGCTTATAAGGCTGGAATAAAGGCTGGCGATAAAATCATAA
>VGWZ01000068.1 GCA_016873595.1 Nitrospira sp. | reverse complement strand
AAGAACTTGCAGAAAAGATAGTATCTCTTGAGTGATCTCTATATACATTTATTTGTCTTATTTCTTAATAATGACTATAAATTTATCCGAGTTCTATTTTGACCACATAAAACTGGGGGATGGCAAGATAATCAGCAGCCTCACAATATGCGATAAGAACCATCTTCATGACACTATCCTCCGTATCATTTTAATAGAGATTCTGAATCAAGTTCAGAATGACACGAGAAAAAGCGTTCACTGTCATGCCGAACTCGTTTCGACATCTCCTGACTCCTGACTCTTGACTCTTGTCTTTCTCTTTAATTTTGCCTGTACCTCATCAAACACATCATAAGCCACAGGCACAACAACAAGGGTTAAAAAGAGTGAGGTGAGCAAACCTCCAATGACAGCGATACCCATAGGTGATCGGGTTTCAGCTCCTTCTCCAATACCAATAGCAACAGGCAGCATCCCGAAAATCATGGCGAAAGTGGTCATTAAAATCGGTCTGAGTCTGACTGGTCCAGCCTGAAGAATAGCCTCTTTCCTTGCCATTCCCCTCGCTCTGAGTGTATTGGTGTAGTCCACGAGAAGGATTGCATTCTTTTTTACAAGACCCATAAGAAGGATAAGACCAATAAAACTAAAGATATTGAGCGTCTTACCAGTAATAAATAATGCACCAAAGGCGCCAATAAATGAAAGGGGCATGGAAAGCAGTATAGTAAAGGGATGGACAAAACTTTCGAACTGGGAAGCAAGAACCATATAAGCCATAATGACTCCAAGGATAAGGGCAAACATCAGATAGCCAAATGATTCTCCCATAACATCAGCCATCCCTTTATATCTTCCTGAATAATCTGGTGGAAGTACCTTGGATGAGATGCTGTCAAGCTCTGCCTTTGCCTCACCAAGTGGTTTTCCTTCAAGGTTCGCAAAGAGTGTTATTGCCCTCTGCCTGTCAACTCTGTTAATCACACTTGGACCACCAGCCTCTTTAATTCGAATAATATTTGAGATTTCTACAAGCCGTCCATCTTTTGACCTCACATAGAGCTTCCCTATATCATCAGGGTTCATTCTGTTCTCAGGATTAAGCCTGACCCTGACATCGTATCTCCTGCCTTTTGAAGTATCCTTAAACTTTGTGACATCAACCTCTCCGCCGATAAGGAAGTTTACTGCCTCAGCAACCGAGGCGATATCCACATTGAGGTCTGCTGCCTTTTCCCTGTCTATAAATACCCTGACCTCAGGCTTCCCCATTTCAAGAGAGGTATCAATATCCACTATCCCAGGAATTTTAGAAAACTGGTCAGAAATATCACGGGTATATGTATCCAGACCTTTAAGGTCTGTACCCCTTATGCTGTACTGGATGGGCACGTTCCTCTGGCCACCGCCAATTAACGAGACGTCCTCTGATGTGGCCTTGAGTCCGGGAATTTGTTGTCTAAGCTTTTTCCTTATATCTGCCATGATCTGCTGTTGAATCCTTTTCCTGTCTGACTTTGGAACAAGCCCGGTAATCAAACGAGCCTTATTGACCTCTGCTACCCGACCAAAACCCTGTACATAAAAGACAGTCTTCACTTCAGGAATACTCCTCACATAATCCTCTGCTTTCTTGAACATCCTGTCTATCTCATCAACAGAATAATCTACAGGCGCTTCTAATCGGACGATAAACCGGCTCTGGTCTTCTGATGGAACAAATTCTTTTCCAAGTAATCTTGTCATAAAGAGGCTCAAGATAAAAATGCCTGTTGCCAGAATCAACACAAGAGCCCTGTGAGAAAGGGCAATGCTTAGTAACTTTCTGTAAACTTCCTCTGTTTCTTTATACCATTTTTCAAGCCTATCTGAAACAGCAGATATAAATTTCTTTTTCCCTTCTTTGCTGGACTCTGAATCCTGAATCCTGTTTGCTATTTTGAGGTATCTTGATGCGAGCATTGGTGTCAGGGTAAAAGAAATAAAAAGGGATACCAGTATTGCAAAAACGACAGTAAGCGCAAACTGCAGAAAGAACCTGCCAATAATTCCTTTCATAAAGGCAACAGGAAGGAATATTGCCACAATCGCAAATGTAGTTGCCATAACAGCGAGACCGATCTCTGAGGTCGCAAAAGATGCTGCTTCCCGCGGAGCCATGCCTTCCTCCATATGTCTGTAAATATTCTCTATGACAATAATCGCGTCATCGATGAGAATGCCGATGCAGAGAGACAGGCCGAGCATGGTCATGTTGTTAAACGTAAAATTAAAGGCATTCATGATGGCAAAGGTCGCAATTATTGATGTAGGAATTGCCAAAGCGCTGATCAGGGTTACCCTTATACTTTTGAGAAAGAGGAGGACAGCCAGCGTTGCAAAAAATCCTCCATAGATGAGATGGTGCTGAACTTCATTGATAGAGCGCTTAATGAAGTCTGACTGGTCAAAACTTATATTGAGTCTCATCCCGGGCGGAAGGTTCTTCCTTATAGTTATAAGTTCCTTCTTTACTCTGTCAATAACTTCAACCGTGTTTGTTCCTGACTGTTTCTGTATTCCCAACCCCACAGCTGTCACGCCGTTGAACCTCACAATAGAGCGTTTCTCTTCCATCCCATCCTCAGCCCTGCCAACGTCTCTTACCCTGACCGGTGCGTTATTATGGTACGCAACAATGAGGTCATTGAAATCCTGAACCCTTGGGAATTCACCTTTTATTTTTATTGAATATTCCTTTGTGTTGCTTTCAATCCTTCCACCAGGCAGTTCAACATTTTCACGCTGCAACGCCAGCAATACATCCTGGGCAGTTATCTGGTGTGCCCTGAGCCTGTGAGCATCAAGCCATATTCTCACCTGTCTTAGCCTGAGCCCTGCCAGCCTGATGGCACCGACATCGGTTATCTTCTGTAGCTGCTCCTTTAACACTTCATCAGCATAAGTCGAAAGTTCTCTGACAGATTTTTCTCCTGCGAGATTTAACCACAAGACAGGAGTCGCATCAGGGTCAACCTTTTCTATGACAGGTTCATCAATATCAGTAGGGAGCTTTTTCCTTATAATTGAAATCTTCTCTCTTACATCCTGAACTGCAAGGTCAATATCCCTTTCAAGGACAAATTCAACGGTGACAAGTGAAATACCTTCAATGCTCATGGAGGTGATAGTTTTCACGCCATTGATAGTATTAATAGCCTCCTCGATCTTATCCGTTACATCAATGTCCATAAACTCAGGGTCAGCACCTTTAAGCGTCGTATTGATGTTCACTATGGGGAAATCAACCTTCGGGAAAAGGTCAACACCAATGTTTGGATAGCTGACAACACCGAGGACAACAAGTCCGAGGATAACCATCGTTGCAAATACAGGTCGTTTAATGGATGTGTTCGCTAACCACATATTATTTGTTTCCTTGTTTTGACTCTTGACTCACGACTCCTGACTTACTATTATCGACTGTCGGCTGCTGACTGCTGACTGCTGACTTGTCACTGGCGGCTGGCAACTGTATTTGAACCTTTGCCTTCTCAAAAAGATTCTGTTGGCCTGTGACAACAACCTGATCGCCTTCTTTTACACCTTCCACTATCTCCATCATCTCGCCATATTTATTTCCTGTTTTCACAAAACTCTCTTTTGCCCTGTCCCCTTCTACTAAAAAAACTTTTATCTTCTCACTTTCATAAAGGAGTGACGTAATAGGTACAAGGATGGTTTCCCTATCAGTACTTGTGTAAAGTATGACATGTGCAAAGAGACCTGGCTTTAACAGTCCATGAGAATTTGGCACAATCGCCTCAACCTGCAATGTCCTTGTCTTCTCCTCAAGACTGGGATAGATAATTGTCACTTTACCTGTAAACTTCTTATCGGGAAGGGGATCTACTTTTAAGACAACATCCTGCCCCATTTTTAGTTTACCCACATCCTTTTCCGTAACGGTAAAATTAAGCTTAAGAGGATTATTCTGAATAAGGACAAAGAGGTTAGTACCATTCTTCACATAGTCGCCTGCTGAAACCTTTCTACTCTTTATGACACCTGCAAGAGGAGAATATATTCTCGTCTTTTTAAGTTTCTCCCTTGCGAGGGAAAGTGCTGCCTTTGCCCTGTCCACCTCTGCATCTGCAAGGGCAAGCCTTGTTGATACATCATCAAATTGTTGTTTTGTCACAAGCTCTTCTTTATAAAGGGCTTCTTTTCGATTATATTCCAGTTTGGTGTTTGCAAGGGTAGCTTCTGCCTGCTTTATTGCTGCCTCATCTTTTCTCGCCTCAAGACCGTAATCTGTATCATCAATTATTGCCAGGACTGTTGCCTTCGAAACCACCGTTCCTTCATCAACTTTCACCTCTCGTAAAATTCCATCCACTTCAGCACTAATAATAACCTCCTCATTGGGATTCAATGTACCGATAGCTTCTACAAACGGCCTGAGAGACCTTTTTTCAGCATGCTGCACTTTCACATTAACAACCTTTTCAGGGGTTGATTTTACCTCCTTCTGCTTGCATCCAGTTAAAGATAGTAAACAGAAAACAGTAAAAATTAGACTGCAAGAACCAATTATTAAAGAACTTTTTTTCATTTTGAAATCGCTCCTGTGAATTTATATAAAAGTCCTACTTCATCACGTTTGTTTAATAAATCTTCTTTCCTGTAAATATATTGCATTTATCCTCTCCTGTTTACCCCGTAGGAATGCCCCATGTGCAATTCCAACGGGGTTTACTGATCACTATTTACTGATTACTGTCTTTAAAAGTGTTCCCGTTGCCTTTTCCACCTTCAAAATAGAAAGCTGATAGTTATAGTGTGCATCAGTGAATTGCCTTTCAGCAGTGACAAGGAGCGTGTTGGAATCTATCACATCTATGCTATGAGCCAGACCGAATTCATACTGCTTTGAGATAGAAGTAAAATTTTCTCTTGCAAACTTAAGCTGATCTTCGAGAGACTTGAGCACATCTTTCTGTGTCATAAAATCAAGATACGCATTTTCTACTTCAATAGCAATTGACTTCTTTAAATCCTCAATGGCTAACTCTGCTTGCCTTTGCTTAGCTTCTGTCTCTCTCACTTCTGCCTTTCGAAGGCCTCCCTCAAAAAAAGGAAATGTCAGGCTCAGTACGCCAAAAATGTCATCTTTAACGAGAAAAGCTGTTGCAGGACTCTCATCTACTCTTGCATACACACCCTGGATGGAAAGAGTTGGCCAGTATGCTCCCTTTGCAAATGTAACCTGTTCTTCAGCAATACTTTTTTGAAGAATAAAAGATTTTAATTCTGCTCTCTCTGTGATAGCCTTTTCTACCAACGAACCCAGTGCAAATTCTTCAAGGGTTTCTTTTTTGAAATCAGATGCCTTAATGTCATAATCTCTACTTAATCCAACAAGCCTTGCAAGTACAGCCCTTGCGAGCTTTAACCCGTTTTCTGCTCGTACTACTTCTGATTGTGATCCGGATAACTCAGCCTGTGCCCTCAGGAGGTCAGTCTTGGTAACCTCACCAACTTTGAGTCTTGTTGCTGCAGCGTCTCTGTGTTTGGTGAGCCTTTCTCTATTCGCACGGGCAATTTCAAGGGTCTTCTTTGCCTTCAGGACGTCATAGTAGGCAGAGGAAACATTAAAAAGATAGTTTTCTTTTACTGCATAGAGGTCATATTTACTTTTTTCGATGTTTTCTTTCGATATTTTAAATGCCGTTAATTCCCTTCCGCCCAATGAAAGTGATTGGTCGAGCCTTACACCCCATGATGTAGAACTTTCTGGCTGAATAAGAGAACCTGCAGAGCCTAATTTTTTCTTATTATATTTTGTATAATCGCTAAAGGCAGAAACAGTAGGGAGTAATGCTGCCGTAGCTTTGTCTTTACCTCTCTCTGCAATATAAAGGTCTTCCTCTGATATCTTGATCTGTTCAGACCGCTCGAGGGCAATTCTGTAGAGGTCCTCTAGGCTATATTCCACTGCATACGCAGAGTGGGTAGATAAGATGATTGCGAGGAGCATTAAAATTATTCTTTTCATCTCATTTCCTTTTTATGACGCCTTTCACTTAATGGACTTCGACCGACTGTTTATCACTCCTTAAAAGCCCATTCAGTAAAAGTTCAGTCAGTCTCCTTGCCGTCACAATAACATCCTTATCCATAGCCATTGACAGCATAACGCCTCTGACCGTCCCCATGATAATTCGCGCCGTCTCTTTCATATTACATCTCCTGAACTCACCAGTGCGAATTCCCTTGTCTATAATCTTCTCAACCAGTTTTCGCTGGTTTCTCATATATTGCCTTTTATGTTCCAGGGCGAACGTAAATCCAAGCTCTCTTATATGTACAAGAATAAGTTCTCTATGTTTGATTGCAGAATCGATATGCACCTTGAGGAAATCGTAGAGAGTCCTGGTGGGTGATTGATGAGATTCGACGATTATCTCTGTCTTCTGCATCATGTCATTCATCCCGTCCTTGATAAAGCTTAGATAGAGTTCCTCTTTATTTTTGAAATAAAGATACAAACCACCTACGCTTATACCTGCGACTTTTGCGATCTCCCTGATGTTTGCCTTTGCAAAGCCTTGCCTGGAGAAAACCTGCATGGCAGCATCAAGGATTCTCTTTCTGGACTCTATACCTGAACGTCTGTTCATGTGAACCTTTGTTCAGTATAAAAGAATTAAATACCATATGTCAATAATAATCTTAATCTTAAAAATAGAAATGGGGTCGTGAAATATATAATAAAACCAATCAGCTATATAGGAAAGGCAGGAGAAGAATTTCTGTATGATACTTTTTGATAAACTTCCCTATGGGTCGTAGACTAAAAGTTACCGAATGAGTGAGCGAGGACAACGTCTATTTTTTTCTTTCATCAAAAGGACTTTTTTACAGAATGGTAATCTTTACTCCTATGTTCAATCTCATAAATTTTTATTTGCTGAGTCTCGTTATAAACCCAGTACAACATCCGATAATCTCCAACCCTTATTCTGCATAATCCTCTTAAATCATCCGGCAAAGACGTGAGTGGATGATGGATAATTTTATCTGCATACTCTGCAAGCCAGTCAATTTTTGAAGTAATTCTCAATTGTATGGGTTTATCAAGTCTTTTGAAGGATTTTTCAGCATCAGGCAGGAAGGTTACTTTATACATAATTCTTTTTTCAGATGTTTCCAGTCTTTGCCTTTACCTTGTATATCATCCTTTCTTGCTTTTCTCATTTTTTTTATAAAATTCTGGTTTTGTGACAAAAGCCAGTCTTCTAAGTCATCTTTTGTATTAGCTGTTTCAAAAACACTGATTGGAAAAGTTACAACTTCTGGCTTTCTCTTTGCTGTAAGCATAACAACCTCCCTTTTCGATTTCAGATTAATTATAACAAATGCTGAAAATCTTATGAAGAAGATAATATTTTGATAAAGTGGTTTTTATGTCAAGAAAATACAATTTGATCATAGAGTTTACTTGCGAAAACTTAGTTTTTCAACAGGCTGTCAAGGGCAGACCCCATTAGCTTCATTTGATAAATTTCCCTGTCAGGAATTCCATGCAAACTGGGCATATCTGACCATCGGCATGCTGGCATATAACATTGTCAACTGGATCAAGAGGCTGGCGTTGCCCAGCATGTATAAGAAGAAATTTATTAAGGCATTGAGATACCGCTTCTTTAATGTGGCAGCAAGGATCGTGAAACACAGCAGATATATTGTCTTGAAGATAGCTCAGGGAATCCATCGGTTTACTGATATCCTTCATGCCTATGAACGAATACTCAGCCTACAATTCCAATGAATCTGAGATAGTATTCCCATCATCGTAACCAACAGATAAGGGAGCAGTCTGTCCATTTCTGGTCTTTTTTCGAGAAATAGAGCACTCTGGATAGAGTGAATGCCCTTTATCTGTATCTCTGACTGATATATTTGTCTCAGCTAACATACAATCTTCTGTTTTTCGCCTTTAATTCTCAGCTATTCAGCTATAATGGTTTATCGCTGGATTTGGGATATAGTTTAAATCTGACTTCTATAACCTTCCCCCTTCTTTGCTTTTTGTCATTCCAAGCCCTTCGCTAATCGTCATTCTGAGCATAGCGAAGAATCTTGCCTTTGCACTTACCGCCTTTATCTGGCTTCCCTGTGAACCCCAATGGCTGCTAAGTCTTTGTAATCATAATCCTTATAGATATCAGTCAGAAACCCTGAAGCATTAGCCTCGGTTATCTCAAATTCCTGTCTGTGCCCATTAGCTATATTTATTATCCCAATAATCCTTTTCGAAAATTCCCAATTTTCTGTATTCCCTGTTCCTGTCTCATTTTCTACAATATAGGTATAAACAATATTTTTATCATTTATCTGAGAAGATACACCTGTGATTCGTTGCCCTTTTCTCATATTATCCTCCTACCATATCAAGGATTTATCTATCTATGGGTATATTTAACTTTTCTTTATCATATCTATACTTTGATTTAATAGGTTCTAAGTATTTTTCCTCTTCGCTAAGGATTCTCTTAAAGTTAGGAATCTTCGCTTCAGGAATACCATATGCTGGGGAAGCCCAATAATGGCTATCAATGCGTTCAATCCATGTCCTGAGTCTCGGGAATTCTAACGAAATACCTCTTTTAAAAAGTTCAGCTAATGTATAAGTATCCACCTTCAAATTTTCAGGGAAATATTTATCAAAATACTGAGCCCCAAAACCTGGAAAAACAGCGTACACGGGTTTATATATCATAAAGGTTGGACCTTCTATTCGTGCAATAGGATTTATGTTAAATGCACTAAACTTTGGTATAAGAAATTTTCCATCCTTGTCTGTAAGCACCTCCACTGCATCAAGAAAATATGAGCTATCATCTGTAAGTGTTGCATAGACCTTCTGCCAAACGGCAAGCACAACAGCACCTTCGATTGGTTTTTTTGTTTCTGAGTCTATAACTCTTCCATACCACGGACCATCTGAATAATAAAATGTAGCTGTTCCTGCAAAGGCAGAATTGGAGTGAACCCCTCTAACTGGACACCAGGATCAAAAAGGTTAGCAAGCTGGCGAGTACAAAAAGCCATAAAGATTATCAAGGCACAGAGGCAATGGGGTATAGTAAGTGCAGGTTAGCCTGAGAAAATCGATTCTATGGCATTTGACGAAGCCAAAAAATTCAGAATCAGCCTTGAAATATACTTTATGGCGGAAAGGGACTCGTAATGAGAGCACGAAGGACATACAGTGGAGCATTTAAGAGGCAAGTAATTGAGGAATTGCTCAGTGGGTCAGCAACGTTGGGACAACTAAGCAGGCGTTA
>VGWZ01000067.1 GCA_016873595.1 Nitrospira sp. | reverse complement strand
TCCTTTATTCCATATGCTTTTTACAATTTGAAGATATCTTCTGGGACCTGATGGTTTTACTCTTATAAACATGACACCATTATAATAAGCTTTATTGTAAGTTTTGTCAAGCTTTTTATGCTATTAACGTGGCACTATGTTTTAGCGGTTTTTTGAAATGCTTTTCTCGTAGATTGGCTTAAATACTATGTTTTTAATTTCTCTAATAGGCTCTTTTAGGTCGCAGCTGTAGAAGATGGGCTTGACATTTCGATAGGGTAAGATTAATACTATTTTTACTTTTAAAAATGTCTAATCATACAACTGAGTGCCCCCACTGCGGGAAGAAAATGAATAAATGCTTTCAACCAGAAGGGTCTACTATGGAATACAGCCGCGGTTGGGATGGTGCATTTTTCGGGTTAATCACATTTCGAAGGACATTTGATTGCATCGAATGCGAGAAAGATTCGCTTTTCTTTTTCAATCCTTTTTTCTAAAAGTTTTTTAAACTTAATTTGTTTTATGGCTTCTAAGGCATTCGCCTTTGAGGGTATTGTCTTTAAACCATTGCCAATTACTTCACCAGAAATAGTATCAAGAACCTCTGCATCTTCTCCGTTCGTTACAATAGCAAAGGGAATCTGGTAAGCATCAAGAATCCTCGCACAAGACAAAATCTCTCTCTCCCTCGATACCAATGAACCACGAGCACACCTCATAATCATGAATCTTTTCCCTTTGATGTTTACAATAAGATCAACCTTTGATTTATTTTTTTCATCTCCAATAACAATCTCGAATTCTCTGTCAACCTCAATATCCTGTTTTGAATACCCCTTCTCTTCAATGAGAAGCCGTTCTATCTTCTGTCTGATCCTTTCATCATCTGTATCAAGAAACATCTGGCCTGTTATAAAATCGCAAATATCTGACATCTGTTGTTTATTTTCTATATTCTTCCTTCACCTTCAATGTTTCCTCAAGCATCAGAACATACTTTAAGTATTTGAATCCGAACTTCATCAGTGCAATCTCGTCAGCCTTTATTTTTTCGACTTCTTCAGTATCAATAACATCAAGAAAACGGCTCTCAAAAATAAATCTTCTAAATTTGTCTATATCATAACTTGCCATATAAATCAGGGTCTGCTTCTTCTCGTCGAGCTTGGGTTGACCAGGATTGTCCCTCCTCAACTGAATCTCCTTCCATTCCCTGTTCATCTCATCATAGAGGTCAGCCCCCTGGTCAATCCTCCATGTCTCAATGGTCCACTCTTTGTCTTCGTGATAGCCGAGACACTGCGGTTCCCTGATAAAGAAATAGAAATCCTTATTTACTGACTCTTTCTCCGATCCACTTATCATGATACCTTGACCGACGGGATAATATCGACAAATAGCAGGCCGGTCTTCATAAATACTACAGCCCTCAGGTGTTACAAAAGGACATTTCCCTTCACTATCATCCATCATCTTAAGCACTGCATAAGGATGTGAGGACTTTTCATCAATATGAGTGTAAGTGAATTTCTCAAGGAGCTCTCCTGAAGAAATTCCCAATCTCTTTTTCATCCTTAAGATGTCATAAGGTGTTAAAAGTATATCTGTAAGTCTACAGCATTTATTAAAGCAGCTGATATTTTTATGACACCTGAATTTGAATTTAGAATCCAATGTGCGCTCAATAGGTTCTACAAACTTCATACCCAGTAACATGGTTTAATCCTTTCTCCAATCAGAATTACTTAACTATAGACAATTTATTTTACTGCTATTCTTCTCTCCTGGACTGCAAGAGCTTGTCCAATGTCTTATCTTTGAGTTTTAATGTATCTTCAGAAAACAGATTGAATCTTATCCATCTGTAGCTAAAATTTAGAAGTTCTTCTTCATCCTCTTTAATCTTATCGATAACCTCTTTCTCCACATCATAGATATCAAAAAACCTGGTTTCAAAAAGGAATTTCTTGAACTCATCCAGGTCATAACAGGCCTTATAAAGCATCTTCGCTTTTCCTGAATCAAGCTTATTCCTTCCGCCTGAGGCGGAGAAATAATCATGTAATGTAATCTCCTTATAAGATTCATTCATTTTATCATAGATATCAATCCCCTGATCCTTCTTCCACTCCTCTACTGTCCATTGTGATGGTAGCACTTCATGGAAGTGCTCCATAAATCCAAGGCATGAGGGCTTTTCCTCTATCAA
Organism: Nitrospira sp.; assembly: GCA_016873595.1. Classification (GTDB taxonomy): domain Bacteria; phylum Nitrospirota; class Thermodesulfovibrionia; order Thermodesulfovibrionales; family SM23-35; genus VGWZ01. Next base: position 7,217 of record VGWZ01000067.1, on the reverse strand, counting down.
AAAAGCTTCTTCCTTCGAGGAACGTTGATTATTCAATCTACGTTCCGAGGAATCCGGGAATATGGGATACATCCTGCATGCCCATGGCCTGTCTTGGTATATACTGCAACCATCTGGGGTAACGAAAGGACAGCTTTTATTTTCATCCTCCGTCATCTTAAGCACCACCAAAGGCAACCCTTCATCTCCTAATAGTGCGATGGTATTTTTCTTTAAAAACTCACCAGAAGATAATCCGGTACCCCTTCTCATCCTCAGGACATCGTAAGGTGTAATAAAGATATTTATATCATTACAGCAGGTGTTAAAACAGGGAAGCCCTTTATGACATGAGAATTTGAATTTCTCATCCAAGGAGAGCCTTTTTTTAGTATTTTCTTCGTTCATAACTATTCTCTACTCTTTTAATCTATTACAAATTTCGCAGAACCAATGCTAACGTAATATTGTCATTCCAGCGAAAGCAGGAATCCAAACGCCGTCCCTGCGAAAGCAGGGAGCTATTAAGGAAATAGGTTCCCGTTTTAACGGGAAATCCTGGATTCCGTGTCAAGCACGGAATGACGACTAAATAACAACCACGAAAGTTGTAATAAATAAAATAAAGGGGCGACCTTTCAGGTCGCCCCCAAAGCTCGATATCTCTCAAGACTACCAGCTTAGATGATAGGAATCATTGGCCTTGTGAGTATTGTCCATTCCTTCTTGTCCACATCATATTTCACATTGATAAAGTGCTTCTGAGTCTCATCCAGTTTCAGGTAATCGTACTTATAGTAATACCCAGGCCATCTTGACTCCTTCCTCGCCAGCCTTGTCCTTGCACATGCCTCACCAACCCAGTACCTGTGGATACTCTCCCATGCCCTCAGAAGCTCATGCAGGTCCTTAGCAGCAATCTTCTCTATATCCTCTCCGCAGAACGCTAATTTCCAGAGGCCTACTTCGAGCAGCTTGTCGGATGTCCCATACAAAGTCTCCCATCCACCGCAGTATTCACCCATTATCTTCTGTAGCCTGAACAGGAAATTATGCGGGGAGATATAGTAAGGATTTACATCAGGCATCGCTGTATATGTGCTTTTTTCTTCATAGAGGGCAAATGGTCTATATACTATTTCCTTGAGTTTATTTATCGTATCATCAGATACCGTTGGTGTGTAGTCCTTGTTATCATTAGCAAACTTTACTGCTGCCTTTCCTGCAATCCTTCCCTGTACATGTGAGCCACTTGAGAACTTGTGTGCACATGCACCTACCCCGCAACCTGCTGTGAATAGACCCATAACAGTGGTCATGCAATTATACTGAGCAGGGAATGAATCAGCATATTCTTTTGGCATAAGGTCTTCAGGACCACAAGCCCATGCACCACAAGAGCAGGCATGCGAACCTATGAAGACAGAATCTGACATCTGAAGCTCCATAGGTTTTTCCATTGGGTCAATATTATGGGCAGCCCAGTTTGTTGCACCTGCGATTGTCATATCAAGAAAGTCCTCCCATGCTTCGCTCTCATACTCTTTTATCTTCTTCTTCAGCTCTTTTGGATCTGTTATCTCCTTCTGGAACCTTTCTACCACCCTGTTTGTGTGCATCCAGTATGGTGTTTTGCCTTCCTTCGCGCAGAGTATCATCTCATAGTTTCTCATAGGAGTTGGACAGGGTTTTGCATTCGAATATGGTGCCCACTTTTCTAACTCGGTTGGATAGGCACCAACATATGGCCCGTCATAAGCATTTGTTGCAGGTGTCTTAAAGAGCAGGAAGAATGTGCCAACAGGACCATAGGAGTCTTTAAACCTCGGAGGGACAAAGGTATTGTCCATCTGTGTCAGCTCACCACCTGCCTGGAGTATAAGGGCATAGGTTGTTCCATTAACAAATGGCGGCATCCAGGACCTCCCGAAGGCTTCACCCTGAGACCTTGGCCTGAATACATGGACCGCTCCACCCAGGGCACAGTAAACCACCTTAGCCTTAAAGACATAGAATTTGTCTTCCCTTACGCTAAAACCGACTGCACCACATACCCTGTTGGGTTCCTTCTCATCCTTGAGAAGATGCGTTATCATGACCCTCTCAATTATCTGGCCTTTATCACCAAGGGTACCTATAGCGTTCTTTGCTGCCTCTGCCACGAGGATCTTGTAACTCTCGCCGCATATCATAAGCTGCCATTCACCTGATTTTACAAGATTCCCTGCCTCATCCTTCCATATAGGAAGTCCCCATTTCTCGAAGTGTCTGACGGTGCTATCCACATGTCTTGCAACATCATAGACCATATCCTGTCTCATCAGGCCCATCTGGTCATTTGTTACATACTCAACAAACCTTTCCGGGGCACGAGGATTCTGGGTTACCTTTCCGTCCATTCCCATATATGTATTAATGGCAGAAAGACCCATCGCTACCGGACCACTTCTGTCAATGGCAGCCTTGTCCACAAGTGTTACCTTTAAACCCAGTGGCTTTGCCCAGTATGTAGCCTCTACTGCAGCACCACAGCCGGACATCCCTCCACCGAGTATCAATATATCAGTCTCAACAACTTCTGTCGCAATTTCTCTCATGGTCATCCCTCCTTTCTTATTTTTTCTTTGTCGGGAGTTCCTTCACTCCCATTATGTCAGGCTCTCCAAGCAATAACTGATTGGCTAAATCTGCTGCCTTTGCCTCGGGAAATCCCTCCAGCGCCTTTATCGAACCCTCTGGTGTAGTCCTCGTTGCATACTTAAACCTCTTGATCCTTCCATCCCTGAATGTGATCGTCCACATGATGTCCTCAGTTCCTCTCAAAGGAGTTGATGCAGCACCAAGGGGCATAAAGTCTGCATATCCCCTGACATCCATAGCCTGCTGTGGACATATCTTTACACAGCAGTAACACTCCCAGCAATAACTAGGCTCCTGATTGTATGCCTTCATCCTCTCCTTGTCCAGAATCATGAGGTCGTTCGGGCATATATACATACATGCAGTTTTATCCTGCCCCTTGCAACCGTCGCACTTCTCATTGATTACAAAACTTGGCATTCTAACACCTCCTTATCTTTATTAAGTTAAAAGTTGAAAGTTAAAAATTAAAAACTAAAAGGCTTTCTTTCACCCCCTTTTCTTCTTAGAGGATGTCATTCTGAGCGTTAGCGAAGAATCTCTTTTTTCCATGCTTTTGAGATTCTTCGGGACTTCCTTCACTTTGTTCAGGACCACTCAGAATGACATCTTAAACACATTTTATTATTGAACAGCACCTCTTAGCTTCCGATTTTACTCAAGTCGTTATGCCGCTTACTTCTTTTGTAATGCAAGTGCCTCACTAATATCAATATCAGGTACTGGTAATGACTCAGATTCCTTTGCAGCGAGTTCCTTGATCTTGGGCAAATCAGCAAAGACTGCATCAATTACCTCTGTACCGATAGACTTCATGGTCTTTATCTTTTCAAAGAGGGCCCTCTTGAAAGCAATAGGCACTTCCTCTATGAAAAATCTTGCATCTAACCTCGCACCGGGAAGATTATCAATTATCTTGCCGGCGAGTTCTTCAGGCACTTCCATAACCAATGCCTTTAGCGCTCCTCCGAACATGTCCGTTACCTTACCCTCAAGGGGCGACCCCTTGAGATCAGAGAGCCTCTTTGCATCTAAGAGCACAGACAAGTAGTTCATTCTTCACCCCCTTATTTAAATTTAGGAACTTCCATTTTAGGCAGATCTACCTCCAGTTCCTTCTCTCTTTCTGTTAAGTACTTCTTGTTGTTGAACGGATAGCCAAACTGCTTCCACCATTTGACCACAATCTGGTAGACCTCTCGTCTCATAATAACGCTCGGCGGGAAAATACCCTCTGCGAGCAAGCTTCTGATAAAGCTCCCACTAAACCTCTGAAATTCACCTTTATGAGTGCAGCTTTCGCTGTAAGTGACCTCTGCGCAGTGCGGGCAGTACCAGAACTCTGCCATATTCTGAGGCCTCATATATAGCCCTTTCTCAACAGCATAAGGTGGCTTGGGGAAACCGAAGCTCGGAATTCCCTTCTCCCAGAGGGTTTGTGCTGCATACATATCATAATAAGGTCCTAATGCTGCATGGTCTCTGCCGAACATATGGTGTGTACAGCCCATATTCTGCCTGATGATTCCGTGTAAGAGCGACTCAATGGGGTTTCCATATCTCATATCCCACAGGCACATGGTTGCCAGGTGTCTTTTTGGACCCACATAGCCTGCAAGATTCACCATCTCATGGGATTCAACTATTGCCTCATCCGGATAATCCCCTATCCTCTTAGCACCGATTATGGCGTTGACCTGAATACCATCGCAGGGTTTAGTGTCTCCAATGTAAGCAGCATTTCTCATAAGGGCTTCATGACCTACATGAGGGACATTTCTTGTCTGATGATTTATGACCGTTGTCCATCCCCTCCTTTTGTATTCCTCCCTTGATTTTGCAGGTGGAAACCAGAATCTATCAAAGGGTGGTTTTAGCTTGGGCTCATTTATTATCGTATACTTTCCTGCCAGTACTTCCGTGTTGAAATATTTGTATATGGTATAGCCTGGATGTTTTTCATCGAAGGGAACTACTACAACTTCTGGATTCTTCTCGACAGTACCGAATGTTCTTGTGGTTACATCCAGCGGATCAATATTGTATATCTCTTCAATATCGAGGACTGCAAAGGGCTGACCTTTAAGCCTGAGCAGCAACCTGTCTCCCGGTACGACACCCAGCTTCTTTAAGTCCTCCTTACTGATATCAAAGAGCATCGGGTAAGGGAAAACCCAACCACTTGAAAGTCTCCTTTCATTCAGTACCCTTTCAAGCTCTTCTGAACGCATTGAACCTTCAACAGGACTGAAGAAGCCATAACATATCGACATGATCTCCCTGTAAACGTTCCTTATGGGCATGTCCTTGTATAAGGTTGGTTTAATATCGTACACAGCAGAACAGCCATCAGCCATCTTTTTCCCTTCATCAGGGTCTCTAATAACTCTGTCAACCAAATGCCCTCCATGGGGAGGCGGTGTAGTGATGTGTAATTCGCCTAACATTTTATCCTCCTTTCTTTATGACTTGCCTTCCAAAACAGCACAAACATTCTTGAAAATCTCATCAATATTCCCTAAACCCTGTACCGATTTTAATATCCTCCTTTCTTTGTAGTAATTTATGAGTGGTGATGTTTGAGCATCATAGACATCAAGCCTTTTTCCGATTGTTTCTTCTTTATCGTCATTTCTCTGAAAGAGCTCCCCACCACATTTATCGCATACACCCCCTTTCTTTGGTGGAGAAAAATATATATTGTACATCTGCTGGCAGTTTTTACACGTCCTTCTTCCTGTCAATCTCTTCATAAGAACGTCTTTTTCTACATCAACACTCAAGGCAGTATCAAGCGGGGCCCCCATTTCAGCAAGCACCTTATCTAATACCTCTGCCTGTGCAGTATTTCTTGGAAAGCCGTCAAGAATGTAGCCCTTCTTGCAGTCATCTTGGGCAATTCTTTCCTTCACAAGCCCAATGACAACACTGTCAGGCACAAGCTCACCCTTATCCATGTAAGATTTTGCTTCTTTTCCGAGGGGGGTACCGTCTGCAACTGCTTTTCTTAGAATGTCACCTGTGGAGATCTGTGGGATAACGTATTTTTCGATGAGTTTTTTTGCCTGAGTTCCTTTACCAGCTCCTGGTGCACCGAGAAGAACAAGTCTCATATCTACCTCCATCTTAATGAATAATTTATATATTTATTTAAAAAACAAAAATATTAATGCACTAAATACGAAATTTCAGTGTCTTAATTTCTAAACTCAGACGGAAGTACTACTGTGCTGAAACAGAACAGACATACTATAATCATTATGGTGTGTTAAGTCAAATTCATATTTTTGATAAAACGATAAGTTTTACTTATTAAACTGATTCTTAAAAATTATAAATTTATTATATAAATTTTAAAATTTCTCTTTATTTTCCGTAAGATATCTCTGAAGACCTCTTAGTGCCCTGCCCCGATGACTCAGGGTATCTTTCTCATCATCAGACATCTCAGCAAAAGTACTGTTATGTCCTTCGGGATAAAATACAGGATCATAGCCAAAACCGTTAACGCCCTTTGGTTCTTTCCCTATCCTCCCTTCAACATGCCCCAAAAAGGTTCTTACGTTCCCGTCAGGAGATGCTAAGGCAATGCAGCATACAAATCGTGCACCTCTTTTCTCGTTCACAATTGAGCGCATCTCGTAGAGTAGTTTTTCAATGTTTTTCCTGTCATCTGCATCTCCACCAGCATATCTCGCAGACAAGGTGCCTGGAGATCCATTCATCGCATATACCTCAAGACCGGAGTCATCTGCAAGTGCACATTTTCCTGTATATTTTGCAATTGCTTCTGCTTTCTTCACTGCATTCTCTTCAAATGTAACTCCGTCTTCCTTCACTTCAGGACATTCAGGAAAATCATCGAGCGTTAATATCGAGATTGATATGCCCTCAACGATTCTCTTTATTTCTTTGATCTTCTTCTTGTTTCTTGTTGCAAGGACTATATCCATGTTTACTCAGTTTGTTTAGTTTACTTAATTTGCACAGTTTATCTCGTGTGCTCGGCCCGGTAGTTTTAATTAGTCATGTAGGTTGCTTGTTCTTTAATTTATCAAGGTCATACATTTATAACATATAAAACCACGTAAACTCAATAAACTATGTAAACTGCCTAAATTTGCCGATAGAGATTCTGAACCAAGTTCAGAATGACATTTTTCAAGCCTTTGTCTACAATGGTGTCATGCTGAACTTGTTTCAGCATCTCTTCGATTATCAAATGTTTTTAAGTCTATCAGCAAATTTAGTAAACCCGAAAAATAGCGATAGAAAGTTGTCATTGCGAGCGAAGCGAAGGGGACTGAAGAATCTCTCAGTTTTTTCACCGAGAATTGCTGTAGGAATTTTACTGCGCCCCTGTCAAGACATTTAAAAATGTAACTTTGTAAGGTATCGTTGAGACATCTAAGATGTAACCCTGCAAGACCTTATCACCTCACTTTTACGGAATTTCTTTTCCAAAAGTATTTTTAAGAAGACACAGAGGACTTAGAAATAAGGTAAAGGTAAAGCATTCTCTCAACCTCTCCCTTAGCTTCAGACTTAACCTTTACCTCTACCTGATTGTTTGCTCAGGATTTTCGTCATCTCTTTAT
>VGWZ01000066.1 GCA_016873595.1 Nitrospira sp. | reverse complement strand
TCCATGACGCTCAGTGTCCAGAAGGAGGTTGCAGAACGAATAATTGCGAATCCAGGAGGAAAGGATTACGGTGTGCTTTCACTTATGGTCCAGTATTATGCAAAACCAAGGGTTGAATTCATAATACCTAAAGGCGCTTTCAGACCTGTTCCAAAAGTTGACTCTGCTGTTGTTCATATAAAGGTTCTTGAACAACCCTTTGTCCTCGTGAAAGATAAAGAATTTTTCTTCAGGGTTATAAAGACTGCTTTTTCTCAGAGAAGGAAGATGCTTTCCAATTCTCTGAAGAGTATACATGAAGATGTAAAAGAGAGGTTAACCGAGTCAGGAATAGATCCAGAGAGAAGACCAGAAACCTTGAGCATTGAAGAGTTCGCAAGGCTTTCAGATATACTAAAATAAGCTAAACCTTTTTTAACAAACACACTGCGTATGCTGCGATGCCTTCACCACGGCCGATGAAGCCCATGCCCTCATTTGTCTTGGCCTTGATATTGATTAGTTCTGGTTGGATTCCGGATTGTGATATCGCCTTTTTCATGGATTCAATATATGGAAAGAGCTTGGGCTTTTCTGCAATGACCGTTGTATCAATCCATGAAACCTTAAATCCATTCGATGCTGCTGAATCAACTATATGTTTCAGCATCTCAACACTTGAGGCGTCTTTGTATTTCGGGTCTGTGTCAGGGAAGTGTTTGCCAATATCGCCAATGCCGAGTGCTCCTATTATTGCATCTATAATGGCATGGGTCAGAACATCCCCATCAGAGTGGCCGAGGAGCCCTTTTTCGAAAGGGATAGTTACTCCACCGAGGATTAGACCCCTTCCTGTAACAAGCCTGTGAGAATCGTAGCCAATACCTATGCGCATAAATAAGCTCCAAATCCTAATATCTAAATTCTAAACAGTCATAATGTCATTGCGAGGAATCCCGTGAATTCGGGATGACGAAGCAATCCCAAACAAAGAGATTGCCGCGCTTCGCTCGCAATGACATAGGATTTAGGATTTTGAATTTATTTTTAAAAGTGCTTCTGCAATAGCCAGGTCTTCAGGTGTGGTGATTTTAATGTTTTTATGTGACCCCATGATAATCTTTACCTTTCCACCGTATCTTTCAACAAGAGCTGCATCATCTGTTGAGTAATAGTTCTCTTTCATCGCCTTCTCATATGCTCTTAGAATAATATTGTACGGGAAGACCTGAGGTGTCTGAATAGCCCAGAGAGAATCCCTCCTCAAGGTTTTTTTTATTATTCCTGCTTCTGCCTCTTTAATTGTATCTTTGAGAGGAACACCGAGAACCACGCCATCACAATCATTCAATCCCCCCTCATCCTCCTTTACTAAAGGGGGAGCGGAGGGGATTGATAATTCTTTTATCGCCTCTTGTATAAGGTGTTTTTCGATGAGAGGTCTCACTCCATCATGTATAAGGACAGTACAATTTTTGTCCTCTATTAGTTTGAGACCATTGTATACAGAATCCTGTCGCTCTTTTCCGCCTGGCGCTATTCTCTTTATCTTCGAGAGATTATACTTTTTAAAAACCTTCTGCCCTTTCTCTCTATCTTTTTCTTTGAGAACAGGTATTATCTCCACAATCTCATCGATTGCTTCAAATATTTCAAGTGACCACACAAGAAGAGGTTTACCCTTAAGAGTTTGGAAAGGTTTATTGCTCCCCTGACCAAACCTTTTGCCGAGTCCAGCAGCAGGGACAATTGCAATTACTTTGTTTTTCATTTAACAGCTCTGAACTCTTCCCTTTCATTCTCCTCTTTGAGTTTTGAGAATATCATCCTCCCTGCCGTTGTCTGTAACACGCTTGTTACAGTTACCTCTGCATTCTTGCCTATAAGTCTTCTCCCATTTTCTACAACAACCATAGTGCCGTCATCAAGGTATGCAACTCCCTGATTGTATTCTTTTCCCTCTTTAAGTATAAAAATCTTCATTGTCTCACCCGGGAGAACAACAGGTTTTAAAGCATTCGCGAGCTCATTTATATTAAGTACAGATACTCCCTGAAGTTCTGCTACTTTGTTAAGGTTAAAATCATTTGTGATTACCTTTGCGTTTAAGAGTCTTGCTAAGGCAACAAGCTTTGAGTCAACCTCTTTTATCTTCGGGAAATCTTCGTCAACTATCCGAACAGTAATATTGGACATCTTCTGAATTTTGTGGAGAATATCAAGTCCACGCCTCCCTCTTGCCCTTTTTGTGGAATCGGCCGAGTCTGCAACATGCTGGAGTTCCTGGAGGATAAACTGGGGGATTATGAAAACACCTTCGAGAAATCCTGATTCGCAAACATCTGAAATACGTCCATCTATTATCACGCTTGTATCAAGGATTTTAATGTTCTCTTCACTGCTCTGTCCCCTGAAAAGTCTGAAGATACCCGCAATAGAAATTCCTTTGCCTCTACTCAGGCCGAGGAAAAGTCCCACATAGCCAAATACTGCCATTAATCCAACAGATATAGTGGTGATATCCTCACCCAAAATAGGTTTGAAAGGTAGTATAAGAAGGTTCGCAAATAAAAGTCCTAATGTAATACCTAAGATTCCCCCAATAATTGTCCCGAGATTCACCTTCTTAAATACTGGCTCAATAGCTATAGCAATAAGACCTAAAAAACCTCCTAACAGGATGCCATAAATTTCATAATTATACTTTATACCTAAAATATAACCAGAAAATGCAAAAATGATGAAGATTACAAGCCTTATAATAATCATTCTGTATCACCTCCTTCCCTGGTAAAGTAAAAGTTATCAGTAACAAGCAACGAAAAATTTTAATTACTACTGCTCCATTGTCTTTTAAGATGCCCTGAGCGGAACGTAGAATTTTTTGTTCCCCCTGTTAATAAAGAGAAGCACAGTTTCATTCTTTTTTATATTTGAGGCAATTTTATTAAAATCGTCTAAAGTATCTACTCGTTTTCTATCAATCTCTTTTATGATATCGCCTTTTTTTATCCCCGCTTCATCTGCTGGACTCCCGGGTTCTACTCTCACTACCACAACTCCTTTCTCATCTTTATTGAGACCGAGCTGTCTTGCTATTTCTTTTGTGAGCCCCATAACAGTAAGGCCTGTAAGTGCCTTTGCTTCTGAGTCATCTGGTGATTCAGGAGGTGTAACCTCTGCTGTTTCTCTTGGCAATTCAACAATAGTTGCCTTAATCGTATATTCCTTCCCGGACCTGAGTATCTTAATGGGTATTTCAGTTCCTATCTTACTCTGGGCGACCATGTTTCGCAGGCTGCTCGCATCTTTCACTTCTTTCCCATTAAACTCAAGGATTATGTCACCCCTGTTCATACCGGCCTTTTCAGCCGGGCTATTCTTCACCACATCACTCACAAGGGCACCTTTTGATTTTTTAAGACCAAACTTCTGCGAGATTTCAGGCGTGAGTTCCTGTATGCTCACACCAAGCCATCCCCGGGTAACCTTTCCCTTCTGCACAAGCTGGTCCATGACAAGGCGTACCATATCGCTTGGAACTGCAAATCCAATTCCTTGATATCCCCCTGTTCTGGAAAATATCGCTGCATTTATCCCGATAAGTTCTCCTTTTATGTTGACAAGTGGCCCACCCGAATTGCCGGGATTTATGGCCGCATCTGTCTGAATGAAGTCTTCATAGTCTGCAATTCCAACATTTGCTCTCCCGACAGCGCTTATTATCCCCATTGTGACCGTATGGCTCAGGCTATAAGGGTTACCTATTGCAAGAACAAACTCTCCAACCTGCAACTTTTCAGAGTCACCCCATGGGATTGTAGGAAGATTGCCCGCGTCTATTTTCACTACTGCAATGTCTGTTTTAGGATCAGCACCTATAATCTTTCCCTTAAAAATCCTCTTATCAAGAAGTGTAACCCTTATCTCGTCTGCCTTTTCGACTACATGGTTATTTGTGATTATATATCCATCTGGTGAAACGATTACACCAGAACCAAGGCTCTGTTCCTTCCATTTCTTTGGCGCCCTGAAATCATGGAAAGGGCTAAATAAGTCAAAGAAAGGATCACCCAAAAAGGGATCCGTGTGTCTTCTTATTACCTTTGTGGTGGATATATTGACGACTGAGGGCGAAACAGCACTGACAATCTCGGAAAATGCCCTGCTTGTTTCAATTACCTGACGGGGCACATTTGGGGTGGTAGTGTAGGGCAGATATCCCCTTTGTTGCCCAGTGATCTGACCAAGGATGTAAAATGAGATCCCACCTAATAGAAAACCTAATAAGAGGATAACAATACCAAAAAATATCTTCTTTTTCATAAACTTAATTATAATCCTCAAATCGGGATAATGTAAAGTACTTGCCCTTGACCAAACATCACTTATTGTGGTAATTTTATTAGCTTAATCAAGAAACAAAATATAAACGTGAAGGTAAAAAGCTAAAAGTTTTTAGAAGTTCAGTAGCTCTTAATTCACAACTTTTAACTCTTGACTTTCTGGGGATGTGAGGAGGTTTTGCTATGTTAAAGCGTTATCTGTTAGCCCCTGGTCCAACACCTGTTCCTTCGGAAGTGTTGCTCGCAATGGCAATGCCTATAATACACCACAGGGCACCGGATTTTCTCCCTGTACTTGATTCTGCAAAAAAGGGCTTACAGTGGTTATATCAGACAAAGAACGATGTACTCATCCTCTGTTCAACAGGCACAGGGGGAATGGTTGGATCGGTAAATAATTTCTTTAACCGTGGAGACAGGGTTCTTGTGATAAATGGAGGAAAATTTGGAGAACGATGGGTAAAGATATGCAAGGCATATGGCATGGAGGTTGATGAGGTTATTGTTGAATGGGGTTATGCGGTCAAGCCTGAAATAATCGAGGAGAAGCTTAAAAAGGATGGTTCTATAAAAGGTGTGTTTGTCCAGGCATCAGAGACCTCAACCGGTGTGTACCACGATATAAAGACTCTTGCGTCTGTTGTGAAGAAATATGAAGATACGCTCTTTATAGTTGATGCAATCAGCGCACTTGTTGCCCATGACCTGAGAACTGATGAGTGGGGAATAGATATAATGATAGGAGGGTCACAGAAGGGTGTGATGCTTCCACCTGGCCTTGCCTTTGTGAGTGTGAGTGAAAAGGCATGGAAAAAGGCAGAAATCTCAAAGTTGCCAAAATTCTATTTTAATTTCAAGAAAGAGCGAGAAAATCTCGCTAAAAACCAGACAAATTTTACATCGCCTGTCTCACTTATTGTTGGATTGAATGAAAGTTTAAAGATACTTCAGGCTGAAGGACTTGAGAATGTGTTTAAAAGACATGAGAGACTTGCAAATGCGACAAGAAAGGCTGTTCATGCCATTGGATTGGAGCTTTATTCAAAGGAATCTCCGTCAAATGCGGTGACAGCAATTATGACGCCTCCTGGTATAGATGGTCAGGCAGTATATAAGAATCTCCGCGAAAAATACGGTATCACCGCAGCTGGTGGTCAGGATAAAGCAAGAGGAAGGATATTTAGAATTGCACATTTAGGATACTCTGATAGGTTTGATATCATCGCAGCAGTTGCAGGAATTGAGATGGTACTGAAAGGAATGGGCTATCCGGTAAAACTTGGCACAGGCGTTGCAGTGGCTCAGGAACTGTTAATGGATTAGGGGGATGCATGAAGATTCTCGTCAGTGATAACATCTCTTCGAAAGGGATAGAGATATTCAAAAATGCAGGGCTTGATGTTGATGTGAAGACAGGGATGAAACCTAAGGAACTGAGAGAATGCATTGATAATTATCATGGCTTGGTAATACGGTCTGCAACAAAGGTTACCTCAGAGATAATAGATGCTGCGACAAATCTTAAGGTCATAGGCCGTGCAGGCTCCGGCCTTGATAATGTTGACAAAGGGGCAGCAACGAAAAAGGGAATTGTCGTGATGAATACACCTGGCGGTAACACAATAACCACAGCCGAACATACCTTTGCCCTTATGGTTGCACTCGCACGGCAGATACCACAGGCAGCAATGTCAATGAGGGCAGGTAAATGGGAAAAGAAAAAGTTTATGGGTGTTGAGCTCTTTAACAAGACCCTTGGTGTTATTGGCATAGGAAATATAGGCAGCCAGGTTGCAAAGAGGGCGCAGGGTTTTGCAATGAATGTGATTGCATATGACCCTTTCCTGAGTGAGGATAGGGCAAAAGAGATGGGTGTTGAGAAAGTTATCCTCGAAGAGCTTTTCAGACGTTCAGACTTTATTACGATCCATACCCCAATAACTCCAGAAACAAAAAACATGATCAATAAAGAGACTATTAAGATGATGAAAAACGGGGTCAGGATAATTAACTGTGCAAGAGGTGGTATTATCAATGAGAAAGACCTCTATGATGCACTTGTTGAGGGTAAGGTTGCCGGTGCAGCGCTTGATGTATTTGAAAAAGAACCTCCTGAGAACAACCCTCTCCTTACCTTAGATAGTGTAATCTCTACCCCACATCTCGGCGCAGCGACTAAAGAGGCACAGGAAAATGTTGCAATTGCAGTTGCAGAACAGATTGTAGATTATCTCGTCCATGGTACGATAAGAAACGCCGTTAATTTTCCCTCCATTCCCGCTAACCAGGTAGCAAGACTTCAACCCTATATAAACTTGGCTGAAAAGCTCGGTGGATTCGCTGCTCAGATATTCGAGGGTGGGGTAACCGAGATAATGATTGAATATAGAGGAGATGCTGCTGACATTAACAGTGCACCGGTCACCATAGCTGCGATAAAAGGGTACCTTACCCCCATTCTGGAGGAAACAGTCAACTTTGTCAATGCGCCATTTATCACAAAGGAGCGCGGTATAGAGATTAAAGAAGCAAAGAGCGATGATGCGGGTGATTATCAGAGTATGATTACGATCAGACTTAAGGCAAAGGACAAGGAAGGCTATTTTGCAGGAACACTCTTTAGTAAAAAAGACCCTCGTATTGTAGGCGTTGATAATTTTAAGGTTGAGATTGTACCCGAGGGAGAGCTTCTCTTTATCTATAACAATGATAAACCAGGTGTCATAGGGAATATTGGAGCACTCCTTGGCAGAAATAATATCAACATCTCAAGAATGCACTTTGGAAGGGAGGCTCCTGGTGGTACGGCAATCTCTGTGGTTACCATTGATACTCACGCTACAGCACAAATCATAGGAGAGATTAAGAAGCTCCCAAATATTCTTTCAGTGAAACAAATAACTCTCTAAACGGGAAATATGCATGCCTAATGTTATTGTAGTAGGTGTACAGTGGGGAGACGAGGGTAAAGGAAAGATAGTCGATTTCCTCTCTGAAAAGGCAGATGTCATTGCACGATATCAGGGGGGCCATAATGCAGGCCATACCGTTGTCATCAACGATGAAAAGTATATACTCCATCTCATCCCTTCAGGAATACTCCATGAAGGTAAAATTTGTCTTATAGGTAATGGTGTTGTTGTTGACCCCGCAGCGCTTATAGAGGAAATTAAGGGACTCAGAAATAGGGGAGTGTATGTCGGTAGGAACCTGTTTTTGAGTAAAAATTCCCATCTTATCATGCCCTACCACAAAACCATCGACAGAGAGAGTGAAAGATTCAGAGGCGCAAAGAAGATTGGGACGACAGAGCGTGGTATAGGCCCTGCATATGTTGATAAAGTTGCAAGGATGGGGATAAAGGTTGTAGATCTCCTTCAACCTGGAGTATTCATGGAGAAATTAAAGACAAATCTTTCGAGCATTAATTTTCTGCTTGAAAACCTCTATAAAGTCCCGGTGTTTGAGAGTAAAAAGATATATGATGAATATATGGGTTATGCTGAGGAACTTTTAGAATATATCGCAGATACAGACATTATGATAAACAAGGCAATCTCTGATAAAAAGAATGTGCTGTTTGAGGGTGCACAGGGCACACTCCTTGATGTAGACCACGGAACCTATCCCTATGTAACCTCTTCAAATCCTATTGCAGGTGGCGCCTGTATAGGCCTTGGTGTTGGACCTACAAAAATCTCAAAGGTTCTTGGTGTCTCAAAGGCTTACACAACAAGGGTTGGCAGCGGGCCATTTCCTACAGAAATAAAAGGCCCTCTTGGCGATAGGCTCAGAGAAGTTGGTGGAGAATATGGTGCTTCAACAGGGAGGCCAAGGAGATGTGGATGGCTGGATATGGTGATACTCAGGCACTCAGCAAGGATTAATGGACTTACAGGAATTGCGATCACGAAGCTTGATGTGCTCGATGGTATAGAAGTGATAAAAGTCTGTACTTCCTATAAATATCATGGGAAGATATATGAAGAGTTTCCCAAAGAAATTAATATCTTTGAAGAATGCGAACCCATCTATGAAGAGGTGGAAGGATGGAGCATGAGTACGGTTGGCATAAAAGACTTTCATAAACTCCCAGAGGAAGCAAAAGCTTACTTAAAAAGGATTGAGGAGATGTTGGGAGTGGAGATTCAGATGATATCAACGTGTCAGAAGAGAGATGAACTTATCCAGCTTAAAGAGCAATTTTAATGCGCAAAAGACACCATCATAGATACACGAAGAGGCTTGAAGTAAAATTTAGTTCAGGTGAGCAAACATTTATTGGTATATCAAGTAATCTGTCAGAAAGTGGCCTTTTTATAAGAACCAAACGCTGTTTTGTAGTCGGCAGTATTATTGATATCGAGTTGGTGATGCCAGATGGCCAACTATCACACCTTAAAGGCCTTGTCGCTAGAGCGACCAAAACATCAATGGCATCGTTTAAAAATGGTATGGGCATAGAACTCATAGAGAAAGACACGGCTTATTTAAATTATCTAAAAAACTTTTCTGAGAAAGCTGGAACTAATACAGAAAATAACGCTCTACCAGAATTTCAAATAGTATCCTGTCCAAACTGCGGGGTAAAAAATAAAGTCTCAAGCACAAAACTTTCTTATGGACCCAAATGCGGTAAATGTGGTGCCGCCCTTTTATTATATTGATATGCCTTGATTCCAGAATTTTTGAACATACTCTATCCTTTACAATGCCCGCTATGCAAAGGCATACCTGATGTATTTCATCATTCACCAATCTGTGCATCCTGCTGGTTTAAGATAGATCAATACACTGGTCCATCATGCAGAATATGTGCAATGCCTTTTACATCAGAATATTCAGAAGTGTGTGGACAGTGTCTGAAAAAAGCCCCTCCATTCTCAAAGACCATAAACTACGGGCTTTATGAAGGAGTGCTCGCAGAGGCGATTAACCTTCTCAAATTTCATGGGTTAAAAAGACTTGCACATCCACTCGGAAAGTTATTGCTCAATTTTACTTTGTCTGGAATAGATGGCATTATACCGGTTCCTTTAAACATAAAGAGACTGAGAGAAAGAGGTTTTAACCAGGCGCTCCTTATTGCAAGGGTCATATCGAAAAAGAAAAGGATTCCTCTCTTCATGGATGTGCTTATGAAGAAAAGGGAAACACCTCCACAGATAGGTCTTTCTGCAAAGGAAAGGTTATTAAACCTTAGAAATGCGTTCGAGGTGAAAGGAAATGTAGAGGGCCATCGTCTTCTGCTTTTTGATGATGTGATGACAACAGGAGCAACAGTAACAGAATGCTCCAAACAACTCAAGAAAGC
>VGWZ01000065.1 GCA_016873595.1 Nitrospira sp. | reverse complement strand
AATAGCTTCTCTCTTAAGATATTTAAATGACACTGCGATTTCAAGAAAAGAGACATACTTCCTCACACTCAACCTTGATACTAAAACTGCGACGTGGAGTACACCAGAGGGCGAACGTTCAGAAAAATTTAACAGCCTTCTGAATATATCCACAACTGCAACAAAAAACATTTCCAGAGGTGAGATTACTTTATTCTTTAACCCCCTTGGTCTTCAAGAAAATCTAATTATCACATTAAAAGATAGTGACAGAGAATTGTCCGTTTTATTTAACCCACTGAGTGGAAGAGCGAAAATAAAGGATGAAGGATGAATTATGAAGGATGAAAATGGGTTTACCCTTCTCGAGATTATGATTTCACTCGCAGTTATTGGAGGGCTTCTTGTTACTTTACTCTACACATTAAATTACCATCTCAGTATCGCAGAAAAGCACGAAAAAGTAACTGTTGCCTCGCTGCTTGCAAAAGCTAAGATGTCTGAAATCGAGAAAAATCCAGCAGTCACCAAAGGTGAATTTCCTGAACCATATTCCGGTTACCGTTATGTTACTGGTACGAAGGAATCCCCCTTCCCTGGTTTTTCAGTAATTTATGTTGTGGTAAGCAATGGTAAGGAAGAAGTGAAACTCGCAGAACTCATTCAAAGTCCAAAATCAAAATGAAAAAAATACTCGTCACTCGTCACTCATCACTCGTCACGAAGAAGGGTTTCACCCTTATTGAAGTGCTGGTTGCCTTTGCGATACTCTCCATAATTCTTGCCGCACTTTATAGCACGTTCTTCCTCTCTCACAAAGCAATGGATGGGCTTGATGAATCGCTTGTGAAACTCCAGGAATGCAGAATGTCTATTGATACAATGAGGAGGGATATTGATTCCATTCTCTATGATCCAGTGAATAAAAATTCCCTATTCAAAGTAGAAGACAGAGATATCTATGGGAAACAAACGTCAAAACTTGTTTTTACCACATTTTCAACCCTGAGACCCGGCCTCTCAAGGATAGCTTACTTTATCAAAGAAAAAGATAAAAAATTGGTACTCATGAAAGAATTAACTTCTGCCTATACTCCTGAAAATGTGGCTGAAGGTTTTGAGGTTGTCGAGGATATTGAGGCTTTTACTGTAGAGGTGAACTATAAAGATACCTGGACAAAAACCTGGGATAGTTCTTTAACCCGTACTATTCCTCAGGACATAAGAATTACGTTAACAACACGGCTAAAAAATAAGACAGTTACGCTATTCGAGATTGCAAAACCAAAGACAGGAATAACAATATAAAATTAAAAAATGGAAAATAGAAAATATATAATCGGCAATCCACAATCGGCAATTGGCAATACCGAAGGTGTTGCCTTAGTTCTGACACTTTTAGTGCTTGCTCTCATCACTGCGCTGGTTGTAGAGTTCTCCTATGCAGTGTACACAAACACAAATGCCCTGTATAACTGGAAGACCTCACAGAGACTTTCTTTTGTTGCAAAATCCGGGGTGAAACTTGCCTCAAAGGTTATTCTTGAGAATACCAGACAGTATCTTTATACGTATCCGGGATCTCTGGACATCCCGCTCAATAATCCATTCGAAGATTTTAAAGGGACAGTGTTCCTGAGGATTGAGGATGAAAATTCGAAGTTCAATATAAATTCAATGGTTTATTCAAATGGCTTATTGAATGAAAAAGCGTATAATTCTTTTATAAGACTCCTTGGAGCCTTAGACATTGAATCAGTTATTGCTGACAGAATTGTAGACTGGATTGACCCTGATAAAGAACCGCGGCTATCTGATTCTGAAAAAGCATCAAAGAACTGGTTCCTCGATAGTATTGATGAACTCCTTTTGATCCCCGGTATAGACAGAACGATTTATGAAAAAATAGTGCCTTATGTCACAATCTATGGAAATGGACGGATAAATATTAACGGAGCTGAAGTTCCTGTTCTTGTGTCTCTTTCAGAATTTATAGATAAGGAGAAGGCAGAACGGATTGTGAGATACAGAGAGATAACTCCTTTTGTAGAAAGTGGTAATATTACCAAAGTTGCAGGTTTTGAAAACATGGCTATAAGCGGACCAATTATAGAAAAGATAGATGTAAAAGGTACACATTTTCGTATAATATCTACTGCAACGGAAGGGGGTATAAAAAAGGTTATAGAGAGTGTCCTTGAAATATTCGGGAGCAGTGCAACTGTCAGATACTGGAAGGAGATATAGGAAATGAAAAGGGTAGCCTTTTTTGATCTGAAAGAAGAAGAACTCTTCATTTATATACTTGAAAAAAATGGAGGCACCTATAGGGTAAAAGATACAATCAACACCCCTATCAGTGAAAAAGATCTTTTCAGTATCAATAGAATATTCAACGACATAGAGGAGTCATACCTGAGTTTACCTCTAAGCCTTTTGAATTTCAGGACATTGGAACTCCCATTCTCTGATACGAGCAAAATAAAAGAAGTGCTCCCATTTGAACTTAATGGTCTTATTCTCGGGAGCCCTGACTCTGCTGTTTTTGACGCCCATATAATAGGTGAGAGTAATGGAAAATATAAGTTACTTGCAGTATATGTTATGAAGGATGCACTGAGAAAGATTCTCGAAAAGCTTAAGTTATTAAAGATTGACCCAAAAGTCGTAACATCCATAGAGCTTGCTTCCCTTATTGGTTCACTCACATCGAATGAGGAGATCACACACTTGCTCATCAACCCGAAGCCGATAGGCAGTGAAGATCGTATAAATGGAGCAATAAAAGAAATAGACAGGCCAACCATTAATCTCAGGACAGGTGAACTTTCCTACACATTAGATACTGAAAAGACAAAAAAGTCGCTCAAATTTGCTGCAACCCTCTTTGTGCTTTTGCTGCTCGTGTTTTTATCCGACATGGCTTTGAATATAATCTCGACTAAGAGAGCGATTTCATCTGTCAGAGATGACATGCGAAAGACCTATACAGGTATCTTTCCGCAAGAAAAGAAAATCACGAATGAACTGCACCAGATAAAGGCACATCTTAAAGCGTTAAAAGAAAAGGAAAGGTCTTTTATCGGGGTATCTCCACTTCTGTTGTTCCTTGACTTAACCCAGGTGAGCAAACCAGGCATGTCCTTTCACGAGATAACAATAGATAAGGAACGGATAATTCTGAAGGGTGAGTGCCCTTCTCTCAGCGATGTGCAACAGATAAAGAGTAATCTTGAGAAGTTTCTCACTCAGGTTAATATTGCTGATGCAAAACCCTCTTCTCAGAACCGAACACTTTTCACGATTACCGCAAAGGAGAGAAAGCCTTGAGACTGAAGGCAGATAGAAGATTATTGATAGCTGGCGGTATTGCAGTCTCTGTCATCTTGTGTATCTTACTCATCAATGTTTCTTTATCATCAAAAAAAGACCTTGGAAATCTAAAGGCACAGCAGAAGGAACTTCTCTCTATCAAGGATGAATTTCTTTCCCTGAAAAACAGGATTGATACTGTTGAAAATAAAAAGTCTCTTACAAAAATTGAGGGCATTGTCCAGGCAGCCGATGAAGTATTCCTGTCTTTAGGATTAAAGAGGAAAGTGAAGTCCGTAAAACCAACAGGCACCAAAGACCTGAAAGAAACCATTGAAGAAGAGGCAGAGGTACAGGTAGAAAAAGTTGACATGAATGAAATGGTAAATATCTTTCATAAAATAGAGAATTCACCCATGATTCTTTCCGTAAAAAAGACAACCATTAAGACATCATTTGAAAATCCAGAGCTTTTAGATATCACGATGACAATTGCCTTAGTCAAGCCAAAGTGAAACGACTTCTCTTTGCTGTCCTTATCATAGCTGCCATTGTATTTGGTACCTGGCTGATAGTAATCCCCTCAAGTTTGATCATACACCAGATTGAGAATTCACTCCATAAGAGTAATCTTCAGGGAGAAATCACCGGCTTCAAAAAGGGATTATTCTTTAGTTTCACCTCTCAGAACTTCATACTTAAAAAATCTGACAACACCCTTCTTTCTTTAGATAATGTGGTCGTGAAAATTAATCCATTGTCTTTATTCCTGATGAGGCTTCCCCTCACTTTTCACGGGGATATAAGCGGAGGAAAAATCACTGGCGAGGTTAATTTGCTTAAAGAAAAAACCCACATGAATGTGGGCATTGATAATGCAAATGTTAACGGAATACCTTTGTTTGGAGTCATGGGCTTAAGCGGTAAAGGGACACTATCCGGAGAGTTCAGGTTGAAAGATGGAACAGGTGATTTAAAACTTTCAATAAAGGATGCTCAATTCGAAAGTACATCGTTTTCTGGAGTGATAATCCCTGTAAATCTGTTTCAAAGCGCACAAGGTGCAATGACTATTGATGGCGATTTAGTACGCATCAGTTCTTTGTCTTTACAAGGTGATGACATTTATGCACGGGTTAAGGGAAATATTAAGAAAAATGTTATGGACCTGACTCTTGAACTCATGCAGAATTCATCTTCAACAGATAAAGCCTCTCTATTATTTTTATTAGAGAATTATAAAGTTTCTCCTGGTTACTATGTAATCCCCATAAAAGGTAATATGCCTTTTTAGTGTACCGTCCCATAAATAAATTGTCATTCCGAACCCTAAAAGTGTCATTCTGAACTTGTTTCAGAATCTCTTCAGGGCATGCTTGTTTCGGAATCTCATAAATAGAGAAAAACAAAAGACCCTGAATCAAGTTCAGGGTGACAAAAAATGTACAGAATTGTTAGGGACACCCATTTAGCAGAGACAAATAGTCTGCAACTCCAATACCAAAGCTACTATTGTCAAGGATTTCGTCGTGTGGTATGCTTATTTATCGCTACTGAGAGGTCATCACCCTATGACTTCATCTAAAAAAAATGTGCATGTATTCATTGTCTCTGATGCAACAGGAATCACAGCTGAGATGGTAATGAATGCAGTACTGGTGCAATTCAAAGAGATAAAGCCTACCTTTAAGAAATTCCCGTATATCAAGACAAAGGAACAAATAAAGGCGATCCTGTCTCAGGCTCAGGCTGCTGAAGGCATTGTTGCTTACTCTTTTGTTTCACCTGAACTCAGGACATGGATTCGCAAAGAAAAGCGTGCTATGAATGTGTTTACGATTGATCTTCTCGGTCCCCTCCTCGACCGGATAAGAAAGCTCTGGAATCTTATCCCTGTGTTGAATCCAGGGTTATTAAAAGGAATCAGTGAAGAATCAATCCGTCTTGCTGAAGCCATAGACTTTACCTTAAGACATGATGACGGTCAAAGCGTGGACACATTGGAACATGCAGATCTCATCCTCCTTGGTGTCTCGAGGACCTCAAAAACTCCCACCAGTCTTTATCTTTCATGTAACAATAGTTTGAAAGTGGCAAATGTGCCTATTATTGGGGGTATAAAACCGCCTGATGAGGTCTTTACATTAAAAATTCATAAAGTAGGCTTTAGCATTTCGCCTGAGAGACTTGCTTTTATCAGGCAAAAGAGGCTTAAATATGCTGGAGCCACTGACTATATCGACATAAATCATATCAGGAAGGAAGTGGCATACAGCCACAGGATATTCAGTCAGATAAAAGGATTACAGATTATCGATGTCACAAACAGCTCCATAGAGGAAGTTGCCAACAAGATAATGGAAAGCAGGCAGGAAGTCATGAAACATTCGACAGAAAGAAAACTACGATAAGAGGAAAGGGAGGATTTTTAAATGAATAAGCGTGATTTTGTGCTCTGGTTCAAAGATCTGGGGAAAGATGACATTCCACTTGTCGGAGGTAAATGTGCCAATCTTGGAGAGCTCTATGGTCAGATCGGCGTGCCTGTTCCAAATGGTTTTGCTGTTTCAGCCTATGCATACAAGGTATTTCTCGAAAAAACCGGCGCTAATAAAAAAATAGATGCCCTGCTCTTCGATATTAATACTGATGACTTGAAGTCATTGCAAGAAGTGTCTGAACAGATCAGGAAATACATCGAAAGCCTCCCGATACCTAAAGAAATAGAAAGTTCAATTTTAAAAGCATATGATCGTCTTTGCACACAGAGAAAGAAAAAAAATGTCGCAGTGGCTGTCAGGTCTTCTGCTACGGCAGAGGACTTGCCAGGAGCCAGTTTTGCAGGACAGCAGGATACATTCTTAAATGTGGACAAAAAAATGCTACTCAAGCGTGTTCATGAATGCTGGGGTTCTCTCTTCACTCCGAGGGCTATTGCGTACAGAAAGGAAAAAGGGTTTGCCCATGACCAGGTGCTCATCAGTGTCGGAGTTCAAGAGTTGATTGAGTCATATGTCTCTGGAGTCATGTTCACAATGGAGCCTGTAAGTGGCGATAAAGATAAGGCAGTGATTAATGCCTCCTGGGGACTCGGTGAAGCAGTTGTGAGCGGGAGTGTCACGCCTGATGAATATGTAGTAGAAAAAAATACACTCCATATTGTAGGCAAAGAAATCTTCAAAAAAGATAAACAGATTGTGTCTGACAAGAGAGGGAGCACCAAATGGGTAACAGTTCCAAAAAACATGCAGGACAAACCAGCACTAACCGATAAAGAGATTGCTCGTCTTGTGCAGTATGGAGTACAAATAGAAAATCACTATAAATTTCCGCAGGACATTGAATGGGCAAAAGATAAAGGCGGTCATATTTTCATACTTCAGGCAAGGCCTGTGACTGTAGGTGTGACAACCGAAGAAATGAAAAAGAAAGAAAGGAGAGATTTTATGGAACAGGACATCATCATTCGAGGACTCGGAGTAAGTCCCGGACTGGGTTCGGGAAAAGCAAAGATAATCTTGAAAGTCAAAGACATCGCTAATCTTGAAAAAGGTGAAGTCCTTGTCACTGAAATGACTACTCCTGACTGGGTTCCTGCCATGAAAAAGTCTTTAGCCATCGTCACAAATCTGGGTGGGAAAACCTGTCATGCTGCAATTGTGAGCCGTGAACTCGGCGTTCCCTGTATTGTTGGTACAAAAAACGCCACAGAGGTTATTAAGGATGGTCAGGTTGTCACTGTAGATGGCAAGAGAGGTTTTGTATTTAAAGGGGAGGCTGCTGAACGAGAGGCAGCGAAGACCGTATCAGCACCAGTTGATCTCTCAGCACAAATTGTTACTGCGACAAAGGTATATGTAAACCTGTCTATTCCTGAGATTGCAAAAAAAGTCGCTGAGGAAACAAATGCAGACGGTGTGGGTCTCCTGAGAGCAGAACACCTGATGCTCGGCATAGGAAAACACCCGAGACTGCTCTTGGAGGAAGGCGGAGGACAGTTAATGGTGGATACCTTTTCACAGGGCATAGGACAGGTAGCAGAGGCGTTCTCCCCACGTCCGATTGTTTACAGGTTTCTCGACTTTAAGCCTGATGAATTCCTTGAATTAAAAGGCGGTGAAAAATATGAAAGAGGTCATGTGGGTCCAAACCCCATGATCGGATATCGGGGTGAATTCAGGTATATGAAAGAAGATGATATCTTCAGGCTCGAGTTAAAAGCGATCAGGCAGGTGAGAGAAAAAATGGGATTCACCAATACATGGGTAATGGTTCCCTTTGTGAGAACACTTGATGTATTTCGTAAGACTGTGCAAATCATGCGTGAAGAGGGATTAGACAACAGGACAGACAGAGATTTTAAACTCTGGATTATGGTGGAAGTACCGAGTGCCTGCTTTATGATCGAGGAGTTCTGTAAAGAAGGGATTGATGGAGTGAGTTTCGGCACCAATGACTTAACAATGCTCGTACTCGGTGTGGACAGAAATGATGTGTCTGTACAGGAACTCTATGATGAGAGGAATTTGGGCGTCCTCAGGGCGATTGCATACACGATGGCAGTATGCAGAAAACATGGCGTGACGACTTCTATCTGCGGCCAGGCTCCCAGTGTCTACCCAGACTATCTTGAATTCATGATTCGTAATGGTTGTGCTTCTCTCTCTGTGAATCCGGATACGGTGGTGTCTTCAAGGAAAATGGTCGCAGTGATAGAGCAGAAAATCCAGATGGAAAAAGCATTAGGATTTGCAACAAAACCAAAGATAGCAGGAATTCCCATGGAAGAGGTGTTCTTCTGGAAGAAAGTAGAGTAATGAACCATTATCATCGCTATAAAGGGTTAGTGGACTATATTGCCAAAAATTACAGGAATGCAGTTGAGATCGGCATCGGTCATTTTCCTGATGTGGCTTTTGCTCTGCTCAGAAAAGGTATAAAGGTTTTTGCAACTGATGTAAAAGCATACCAACATAGAGGACTCAAGGTTATTGTAGATGATGTGACAATACCGGATATTTCTCTCTATACTGAGATAGATCTCCTCTATTCGCTGAGGCCGCCTCCTGAGCTTGTTCCCTACATGGAACAGCTTGCAAGAATGCTTTCTGTTGATTTAATTGTAAAGCCGCTGGCATCTGAAAATGTAAGTGGGAAATTACATTGCCATGAAGGTACTACTTTTTCTCTCTGGAGTTCCTCATGAAAAAAACTGAACAAAAAAAGAAGAAGCGTTCTTCCAGGAAAAAGGTGATTTACCTTGTCGGTGAAAGCACGGGAGAGACGATCAGTAAAATCGCCAGGGCATCTCTGGCACAGTTCAGCAAGGAACATATCGAAGTGAAGAAATTTTTTCTGGTAAAGAATAAGACACTCATCTCAAGCATCATTAAACAAGCATCAGAAGATGATGCCCTTGTTGCTTTTAGTATGATAGAGCCGGGTTTGAGGGATTTCCTGATACGGGAAGCTGAGCACCGTGGGATAAAGACAATTGATGTCATAGGTGATTTTATTGTGCAATTATCCATCTTTTTAAAGGAAAAACCCTTGGCAATCCCTGGACGACAGTACATTCTGGATGAAGACTATTACCGTAGAATTGAGGCGATTAACTTTTCGGTCAAACATGATGATGGAAAGATGCCCCATGGGCTTAAACTTGCTGACCTTATCCTCGTTGGTCTTTCTCGTACAGATAAGACGCCTTTGTCAACCTATCTTGCCAATCAGGGATGGAAGGTTGCAAATGTCCCTATTCATCCAGACATTGACCCTCCAGAAGAGTTATTTAATGTAGACACACGAAAGGTTTTTGGACTTATCATCAGTGTTGAAAGCCTTGTGAAACTGAGAGAGGCGAGATTAAAACAATTAGGCCTTACACCGTATGCAAAGTATGCAGACCCTGTCAAGATATCAGAAGAGATAGAGTGGTGTAAGGAATTCTTCAAACAGCATCCGCGCTGGCGTGTAGTGGATATTTCTAATAAGGCGATTGAGGAAGCAGCAGCAAGCATCGTGAGTGCGTATCAGACTGGCAAAAAACCTGCTTAACAGACATATTCACTCATCAACCATTCTTACACCTGTAGAGCTTCACTTGAAAGAGTAATTGATTTGAGCTATATTTAAGATAAGAGGAAGAGATATGAGAATAAAAATTATTTTCTTTTTTTACATCACAGTGTTTGCTTTATTATTTTCGTTTCCCGTTCATCCTGCATCTTCAGAAGAACCCCAAAAGACTTCCACCTTGGAAAAGAACAAAGCAGAGATAATCGGAAGCCTCGAGAAGTTTGAGCATAGCCTAAAAGTTGCAAAAGGATGTATAGCTGAAGCTGAAACAGACTT
>VGWZ01000064.1 GCA_016873595.1 Nitrospira sp. | reverse complement strand
GGGGGGATTTGTGGGTTTTGTCTCTGCATCTGCATGAAGCCAGCGAGTGCCAGGCAGAGGTTCAACACGTGAAAATAAAATATATTGATTGTTCTTTCCGCGAATTCCACATTTTAATAATTCGTCTCTCCACTCAGCCTGCCGCAAGGTCTCACCGCTTCTTGCTATGTCATTGCGAGCCCCTTCGCTTCTGTCATTCTGAGCGTTAGCGAAGAATCTCGTCTTGTCGCTCAGGGCAGGCTCCGGCGAAGCAATCTCCCCCTCACCCCAGCCCTCTCCCACAGGGGGCGAGGGTGATGTAGCCAGTTCATGCAATGGCTTCACCATCGGCGCAGGCACAGCCTCAACAGTAAACGGACCTGTTACCCTTGCCCGCGAATTATCCACAAAAGGCTGGTCATAAAGAGTTTCCTGTGCAGGCGGTTCATTGTTCGCTATAGATTTCAATGTGATATGTGGTACTGTTTTGTATTTAAAGCCGCTTCCCACGCCTTCTTGCGGATACGCAAGTTCATAGTAATCAAAAAGCGCTGTCATCAATCTCTGTTTCGCAAGAGTTATCGCAACACGGGACGTATCGCACGTTATCCAGCGCCTACCCCTTTGCTCGGCAATATAAGCGGTTGTACCGCTTCCGCAGGTAGGATCGAGAACAAGGTCGCCAGGGTCAGTGGTCATGAGAAGACAGCGTTCTATAGTCTTAGTTCCTGTTTGAACAACATAAATCTTAGGGTCTGTTCTGCTCTGTACAGTGCCTCCAATATCCGTCCAGAAATTATCGATTTTATGTAACGGAAAGTCTTCAAAATATCTAATAAAAGCTAATCTTGTTCCTTGAACACCGATTCTATTCATCTTAATTAATCTTTCCATCCCTTCTGGATATTTTGCAGACCATCTTCTATTTTTTGCAGGAAAGTAAATTGTGCTATTAAATGTTATTGGGACTTGGTCTTCGTCTCCGCCACCTTGGCTATCTATACCACCATATCTGAAAATCTTGCCTTTTAATTCACCATTCAGATATTTTTCAATAAACTCATTTGATAAAGGTAATCGTTCCCCAGTTTCCAATTCTATTTGATCATATTTTGAATCTGGGTCATCAAAAGGCGTTTTTTTCTTTATGAAAAGCTGACGATATTTTAGGGTATCTTTATTTTTTGCATACCATATTATATAGTCGCCTGTTCTACTTAAATATTTTGTTACAAAACCACTTGTTGTTGTGTAACTTACTAAACTAACAAAATTCCCCACCCCAAAAACCTCATCCATCAAATTCCGCACAAGATGTACATTCTCATCGCTTATCTGCACAAAAACACTTCCGCTTTTATGGAGTAAATCCCTCGCCAAGAGCAGCCTGTCTCTCAGGTATGTTAAGTAAGAATGGATACCAAGTTCCCAAGTATCCCTGAAAGCCTTAATCATCTCAGGTTCCTGAGTCAAATCCTCATCCTTGCCGTCCTTGACATCCCGCTTGTTCACAAACGGCTGGAAGTTGCTGCCGTATTTGATGCCATAAGGCGGGTCAAAGTAAATCATCTGCACCTGTCCAGCAAGCCCTTCCTTTTCAATGAGAGAATTCATCACAAGCAGGGAATCACCTGCAATCAGACGGTTAGACCAGTTGTGTTTATGCTTGTAAAATTCTATCGCATCCCGTAAAGGCGGATTCTCTTCAGGCGATTGGAAAAGAGAACCCTGAACAAACCCATTTCCGTTCTTTTTTCTTACTGCCTGAATAATGGTTCAAGGGTCAATTCTTTCATGCACATGGAGAGAGACCGTAGGCACTTCAAAAGACGTGTGCTCGGCTTTACCAGCCCATTGTAAAAAAGGGTCTAAATGCGGATCATAGGCGTATGTCTTTTTCCCAGTTTCTTTATCAGTCTCAGGGGTGACAAGACCGACAGGCGGATTGTTCAGCCTCTCTTTTCCCTTATGATCATATTGCTCAATCGGCTTCTTATCTGATTTCTTTTTTCCCCTTGCCATTTTAATCTCACCAAATTTCTCTAAATAATATTATTTTAATCAACTTATTTCAATATGTAAAAAAAAGAGCGCATATACAGGGCTTGGCTGAGGCTTGGTGAAGCACATGCAAGTGCAATAGAGCAAAAGTCAAAAGGGCAAAAGTCAATAGTCAATAGCCAGAAGTTCAGAAGTCAAAACCAACAATGAAAAAAGTCCACTCATTCCCTGCAAGGCGTCAACATAAAAGTGCAATAGTCAGAAGCGCAGAAGTGCAAAAGTCAAAAGTCTGAAGTTAAAGAGAACGGTAGAAGCTCCATAGAAGTCTGCCCACCTCTGCAAGTGGAAGGCATGTGCTTGCCCCTATTAATCAAAATATTTAAAGAAATCCTGGGGATGTATAATCTTCACGGATTTATATTTCCTTAAATCGCATAAATCATTATCCCCGCTGACAATAAAATCTGCACCGGCAGAAACGGCACACGAGAGAAATTTGTCGTCATCAGGGTCTCTGCATAGACCCTTAACATCAGCTGTTATATCTGCTACCTCAAAGAAAGGCAGAATATTTTCTTCAATGATTATTTTAACTTCTTTTTCAGTGAGCGAAAATTTTGGATAGAATAGAACTTTCTTGAACTCCTCAAAGGTATCACGGGAGATTACAGGAACTATTTTGCCTTTTACCCACTGATCAACTATTTTTGACAGCTCGCCTCTGAAAAGCAGCGCTGATACAAGAACATTAGTATCAAATACAACTTTTATTATTTTCTTTTTCTTGCCCATCTCACCGCATCAGTTATATCTTTTTCAGTAATGCCAAGCTTCTCCATCTTGTCCCTGATACCTTCAAGGGAAGCCCCCACAGGAGTTATTCTGACAGGGATCAGGATTATCTTTTTGTCCTTCACCGAAACGTCAAAATAGTTTGTGTCGGGGAATGCCTTAACAATTTCTTTCGGCAATGTAAGTTGATTCTTGGTGGTTTTCTTTGCAAGCATGATATCTTACCTCCTTACAATAAGGATACCTTGTGAGCATAGTTTTTTCAAGTCCCTATATCCTTTCCTCTACCGATGCTGCATACTTCGTTGTGGTTTTTCGGATGGCATATCGATTATAATGGTTATATCAACCATAATGGTTAATGCAATTATGATTTGGAGGAGGTTTCAGTATGCTGAAAAAGATATCTGCTATAAAGGCAAGACAAAATCTCGGGCAGGTGATGAATGAGGTTGCCCTCAAGGAGGACGAATATATTGTTGAACGGGCAGGCAAGCCTTTGGTGGCGATAATACCGATTGACCAGTATAAGCGCCTACTGGGCGAGAGGGAAGATTTCTTCAGGATGGTGGATGAAATACAGAAAGAGGCTGTTCGGTCAGACAGGAAGGGTATTGACTCGGAGATAGAAGAGGTGGTTCGGGCATATAGAAAGTCTAAGAGCAAGTCAAAGAAATGATCAGGGTCGTTATTGACGCCAATCAGTTCGTGAGCGCCTTGCTCAAGCCTGAATCCAACCCGGCCGATGTCCTCAAACTTGTACGTGAGGCGAAGATTCAACTGGTCATATCGCCTAACATTGTTGACGAGATCAGGGCTGTGCTCCTTTACCCAAAAATCATGAAGTGCCACCGAAGGACTTCAGAACAGATTGAACTCTTTCTGAAAAAATTACTGAAAATAGCGGTTGTCACGCATAGTGGGGCAAGCCTCGATGTTGTCAAAGATGACCCTTCTGACAACAAATATCTGGAATGCGCTGTGGATGGAAGGGCGGACTATATTATCTCAGGTGACAGTCACCTCACAGACCTGAGGTTTTTCAGTGGTATAAAGATAATGACTCCGGCACACTTCCTGAAAGCCCTTAGAGAAGGTGGTTTAAAGGAGAAAAGCTGATAAGAAATCTTAAATGGGACGGGTACATTTATCATGGCAAGTGCAATAGAGCAAAAGTGCGGAAGAATAAAGTATCAGAGTGTCAAAGTATAAAAGTACCAGAGTAACAAAGTATCAGAGCATCAAAGTGTCAACCAGAAGGGCAGAAGTCCAATAGTGCAAAAGTCAAAAGTCAGAAGAACAGAAGGCTAAAGAACAATAGTGCAGAAGCTCGGAGAAGTACGCAAGCGAAAAGGTATTCTTTACATCAATTAAATTAAAATCGTATAATATCTTCCAAATTTAATTTCATGAAACTATCAATTATATCCGCATTTTTCTGATTCCAGGAGGTTAGAAATACGTTGAACATAGTTGTATGTATTAAACAGGTTCCTGATACTGCTGAGGTGAAAATTAATCCTGAGACCAATACACTGATCAGGGAAGGTGTTCCGAGTATCATAAATCCCTTTGACATGCACGCAATAGAGGCAGGACTCCAGATAAGAGAAAAAATTGGCGGTAAAGTTACTGTAATCACGATGGGTCCTCCACAGGCAGAGACTGCCTTGCGCGATGCCTTGTCTATGGGTGCAGATGATGCAGTACTTCTCACAGACAGGGCTTTTGCAGGCTCTGACACATGGGCAACATCATACACGCTATCAAAAGCTGTGAAGAAAATAGGTGCAGACATCATTATATGTGGAAAGCAGGCAATAGATGGTGATACTGCACAGGTAGGCCCTGAGATGGCTGAGTTCCTGGATATTCCTCATATCTCTTATATAAGAAATATAGAAGAGATTAGAGCAGATTACATAAGGGTACAGCGTCTCATGGAAAGCGGGTATGATATTGTTGAATCACCAATCCCTGTGCTTTTAACTGTGGTAAAAGAGATAAATGAACCGAGATTACCATCTTTGAAAGGCAAGATGGCTGCGAAAAAGGCAGTGATAAAAAAGTGGACATCATCAGATATCGGAGCAGATGCGGACAAGATAGGGTTAAAAGGCTCTCCCACTCAGGTGAAGAACATCTTTGCACCTGAAGCGAAAACTGATAGGAAAATGCTTGAAGGTTCACCAGAAGAACAGATTGATACATTAATTCAGGAATTGAGGCAGCTGAAATGTATGTAATTGTGAATATAGAAAAATGCACAGGTTGCGAAGAGTGCCTGTCTTCATGTCCATTTGACGCAATAGACATAAAAGAGGGGAAAGCCTTTATTAATGAAAATTGCCAGGTGTGTATGGCCTGCTTAAGTGCATGTCCTGAAGATGCGATTATCGAGACAGAGAAAGAAGAAACTGCGGAGATAGATGCTCAAGAGTTTAAAGGGGTATGGATATTTGCTGAACAAAGAGAGGGTAAGGTTGCATCAGTGGCGTATGAACTTTTGGGTGCAGGCCGGAGGCTCTCAGACGAACTCGCTACAGAACTTTCAGCAGTTTTATTCGGTGCTTCTGAATCAGAGGCACAGGAGTTGATTAAATGGGGTGCTGATAGGGTATACCTTTCAGTAGATCCCCTTTTCGAAAAATTCAATGATGAACCTTATTCAAAACTATTAATACGGCTGATTAAACAATATCAGCCCGAGATAGTACTTGCTGGAGCGACGCCTATAGGCCGTTCGTTTATACCGAGAGTTGCAGCAAAACTGAGAACAGGGCTTACTGCAGATTGTACTTCGCTTGAAATTGATAAAGAGACCAGAAACCTTCTCCAGATAAGACCGGCATTCGGTGGCAATATTATGGCTACTATCCTCTGTCCGAATAATAGACCGCAAATGGCTACTGTAAGACCAAGGGTAATGAAACGCGGACAATATAACGAAAATAGGGCAGGTGAGATTATACCTATAAAGGCATACGGTATATCTTCACGAACAAAAGTGTTAGAAACAGTAAAAGAAATCTCAGATATATTGGTCAATTTACAGGAAGCAGATATTATTATATCAGGTGGCAGAGGACTTAGCAGTCCTCATGGTTTCAAGCTTCTCGAGGAATTGGCAGGACTCATTGGTGGTGCTGTTGGATCTTCAAGGGCTGCTGTTGATGAGGGTTGGATTTCGTATAGCCATCAGGTAGGACAGACAGGTAAAACTGTGTGCCCTAAAATATATTTTGCATGCGGAATTTCTGGCGCTGTGCAGCATCTTGTGGGAATGCAATCATCAGATATCATTATTGCCATCAACAAAAACCCTGAAGCACCAATATTTAATGTCGCTACGTTTGGAATAGTCGGGGACCTTTACGAGATAATACCATTGCTTATAAAGAAGATTAAGGAGATGAGGGAAATCGGTAAAACGGCAAATGGGTGAATCGGGGAATAGGTGAAAATAGAAAAATCTAATATAGCATTTGTTTTTCCTGGTCAGGGTTCTCAATATGTGGGAATGGGAAAGGAGATATATGAACATTTTGACGAGGCGAGGAAGATATTTGATGAGGCATCAGATGCCCTTGGTTATAATGTTTCCAATTTGTCTTTTAATGGCCATGATGAAGAACTGAACAAGACTTTCAGAACTCAGCCCTGTATCCTGACAGTGAGCATAGCTATCTACAGGGTGTTGTCGTCAAAGGGTATAAATCCATCAGTTGTCGCAGGACATAGCCTTGGTGAATATTCAGCACTTGTCGCAGCAGATGTCTTATCATTTGAGGATGCGGTGAAGCTCACTGAGAAACGGGGTCAGCTTATGCAAGAGGCTGTCCCGGAAGGCAAAGGCCTTATGGCTGCGATACTTGGATTAGAAAGGAACAAAGTTGACGAGATATGCCTTTCGTTAGAGTCAGGTTATGCGTCACCTGCTAACTACAATTGCCCGGGTCAAATTGTGATTTCAGGTGAAAAAGAAGCTGTTGAGGAAGCAATGAAACGTGCGAAGGAAGCAGGGGCTAAAAGGGCATTGCCAATTGCAGTCAGTGTTCCATCTCATTGTACGTTAATGGCTGATGCCTCTCGAAGGCTTGCAGAATTACTCGATAGAATAGAATTGAGAAATCCAACCATTCCTGTTGTAAACAATGCAGATGCCATGTTTCTCAACGACATTACCAGCATAAAGAAATCTCTTGTCCACCAGCTCAACAGTCCTCTTTTATGGGAAGATTCTATAAGGACTATGGCAGATTCCGGGATCGAAATCTTTGTGGAGGTAGGGCCAGGAAAAGTTCTGTCTGGGTTAATAAAGAGGATAGAGCCAGGTGTGAAAGTTCTTAATGTGGAAGACATGAAGAGTTTAGAAAACACCGTATCCTCTCTACATAACGTCTGATTATCAATTTTTAAGCCATCTCTATCCTGTTACGACCTTTCTCTTTTGCTACATATAATACATTATCTGTTGCATAAATTAATTTTTCGCTGTTATCTATAAAAGGATCAGGTACACTTGCGATCCCGATACTGACCGTTATCCGCTCATCAGAAGCTATACCTGAAAACGTATGCTCTGAAATTATTTTACATATCCGTGATGCAGGGCTTAAAGCGTTTTCTTTTTTAGTTTCTGGGAGTAAGACAATGAATTCTTCACCACCCCATCGTGCCACTGTATCGATCTCTTTTCTTAAATTATCTGAAATTATTTGGGCTATCTCCTTAAGCACAGAATCACCTGTTTGATGACCATAGGTATCATTAATTCTTTTAAAATGATCTATGTCTATCATCAGGCAGGAAAGAGGAGTTTTATATCTTGTTACCCGTGTGAATTCTCTTTTGAAGATGGTCTCGAAGTGCCTTCTGTTATAAATCTCTGTCAGTGGGTCTGTAATCGCCAGTAATTCTACCTTTTGTAATAGTTCTTCCAACTGGCGATTCTTTTCCTTTAACTCATCCTGCAGTGCCTTTGTCCTCAAACATGCATAAATCCTTGCATTCAGTTCAATCTCATTATACGGTTTTGGAAGATAATCATCAGCACCAGCCTCTAAGCCAGAAACCTTATCAGCTATAGAATCTTTGGTGGTGAGCATAACTATGGGAATGCCTTTGGTAGCAGGATTCAGTTTTAGCCAACGGCATACCTCGTTCCCGCTAATATCTGGGAGGACAAGATCAAGGAGTATGGTATCTAAAGGCTGAGTTTTTGCTATCTTAATTGCTCCCATGCCATTTTCAACCCAGATAACATCATATCCACTTTTTTCTAAAAACTCTTTCGTACGTTCTGCTTGTGCTTTACTGTCTTCTACAAGAAGTATTTTTGCCTTTGTCATTTTAGAACTCCTATAAAAATATAAATTTACTACCAGCTTCCACCTCCACTGCCTCCAAACCCGCCTCCGGAAGAACCACCGCCTCCAAAACCACCACCTCCACTTATGCCAGTTCCTCTTGGAGAGGAGAACATAGCTGAGGAAAGGCTTGAGGTCACTGAACTTAAGGAATGAGAGAAACTGTACGGGTTGAAAGTCCTGAAACCCCCAGGTGATACATACCATTGAGGTGGTTCCTGGTAAATACCTTCAAATGCTTTAGCCCAGTTATCAGCAACATCAAGAGCGATTGCATAGGGTAAGAATTTAGAAAAAAGGTTTTTATCACCCATTCTCTCAAGTCTGTCTTTTTCTGCACGATTCATAAATTCCTGGAAGCCTAAAATATCCATGTATGCAGAAGAACCAGCCTTTGTCTTTGCAGGCATTACCCTTGAGAATCCAAGTATTGGCAGACCTGCAATAACCCAGGCAAGCACGCTTTTCCCTATAGAATGCGATGAGAGTAATGCAGATGTAAAAAAAACGCCAAATACTATAATTATTATGCCTGCTTTTAAATAAAACTTTCTTATATTATCAGGGCTTCTAAGAAAGTACCCTTTTCTCACAAGCTCTCCATAGAGGGTATCTTTTAATAATTCTAAATTGGTATAGAATTTATTTTTCATATCAGAGACAAATGTCCCTGGCAAGGAGCCATGAAATATGTCTTTCATCATCTCCATTTCAAAAAGGCTCAGATTATCATCTGGTTCTTTGACCTTTGAAAGGTAATAATCAGTCGAATCAACTATCAAACCTTCTTTTTTTGTTTCTTCTATTTTTATATAGCCCTTTACTGCAAGACCGACGATAGTTGATGTGATGTCTCTTGGATCGAGTTTTTCATCAATGAGTGTTCCTGCCTCTGCAGGCGATAATGGCCTGTTGTGATACTTTGGAGGTTCGTACATAACAGTAACAGATTGTCTTACTCTCGGGTCCCGACCTCTCTTGTACCACAGATTTATCATAAATAACAGTGAGAAAACAGGAAAGATAAATATCCAGTTTTCTTTTATACCTATTGTCCACAGAAACTTTTTCCATGAAGATGGAGGAGATATAAGTCCCTTATCCCATCCAAATGCTATGGTAAATCCCTCACCTATATTGAGATTCTTTTTTGTGAAAAATTCAACGCTATTTTCATATGTGACAAATCCACATTCAGACCTCCTTGAACCATAGGCGCCTGTATAGCATGCTGCCAATAGATTCTGGCTCTTATTCTTTATTGAAAGAGTAACATTTGCAGATGCTTCTTTAATAGGAGCTTTCCAGTAATTACCCGTCACATTCCAGTAAAGCTCATCATGGTCGTCAAAAAACAGGATAGCATTTTCAAGTCTATATGAAATTATATACGTTTGTTTACCAGTAACATATTTTTCTGCATCACCAATCCTTATATTGACTACATTTCCAGGTCTGGTAATTTTATGCTTCCATTTTTTACCTGATTCGTCAGTAACAGATAATACCTCTATTGGAGTCTTTAT
>VGWZ01000063.1 GCA_016873595.1 Nitrospira sp. | reverse complement strand
CAGTGATTGATTCGATAGTCAAGGCGAAGCCGGCAACAAGCAAAGGTAAATATCTCAAAAAGATATTTATCTCATCAACTATGGGACCGGGGATAGCTGTTGATACAGCATCTCTGGGAAAGGGGGTATAAGCTGAAGAAGGACAAAAAAGAACAGGTTATAGAAGAACTGAAAAGCGAGTTCGATAAAGCAAAAGCAGTAATCTTTACAGATTATAGGGGTTTGACTGTTGCTGAGCTTTCTGAGCTGAGGAAGCTTCTAAGAGATAAGGACATTAAGTACAAAGTGGTTAAAAACACTCTTGCGAAGATTGCATCTCAAGGGACGCCTATATCAGTTGCAAAAGACATTATGAAAGGTCCTGCGGGGATAGCGATCAGCTACGAAGATCCAGTAGTGGCAGCAAAAAAGGTCCTTGAGTACTCAAAGAAAAACGAGAAGCTCAAGGTCAGTAGCGGTATTATCGAAGGTCAGTTATGTGCTTTAGAAGATATAAAGGCTATTGCTGAACTGCCACCAAGGGAAGTTCTGTTATCCATGCTCGCAGGTGTGTTCCAGGCATCTGTCGGTAAATGTCTTGCTGCGTTAAATGCAACGATAAATAGTTTTGCCTATGCAATTGAATCATTGAAACAAAAAAAGTTAAAAGTTGAAGGTTAAAAGTTAAAAGTTTTAAAACTCTCAACTCATAACTCTTAACTTTTAACTTAAATAAAAGGAGGAGTTAAAAATGGCTATTACAAAAGAACAGGTTTTTGAGTTTATTGACAACATGACAGTCCTCGATATGTCAAAATTTATAAAAGAATTCGAGGAGAGATATAGTGTAACTGCATCAGCTCCAATTGCCGTGGCTGCTGCAGCAGTAACTCCAGGTGCTGCCGCTACTGCAGTTGAGGAGAAGACAAGTTTTGATGTGGTCCTATCTGCTGCGGGTGAAAAGAAGATCCAGGTGATTAAGGTTGTAAGAGAACTTACAGGACTCGGACTTAAAGAGGCAAAAGAGCTTGTTGACGGGGTTCCAAAGCCTGTAAAGACCGGCATTTCTAAAGAGGAAGCAGATTCGATAAAAGCAAAACTTGAAGAGCAGGGTGCAACGGTAGAGCTTAAATAATTAGCAAGTAATAAGGAGAAACATGGCAAGGGTTCTTAGAGAAAGAGTAAATTTCGGAAAAGTCCCTCCTTTCTTAGAAGTCCCCAACCTCATAGAGATTCAGAAAAGGTCTTATGAGAAGTTTTTGCAAAGGGATGTTCCACCAGACAAGAGGGAGGAAATTGGGTTACAAGCTGCGTTCCTTAGTGTATTTCCTATAATGGATTACAATGAGACAGCTTCAATAGAGTTTTTAGGTTACATAATGGATGAACCAAAGTTCAGTGTTCGCGACTGCCTTCAGAAAGGGATTACCTATGCTGCGACACTTAAGATCTGGGTGAAGCTTAACCTTTGGGAACTTGAACAAAAAGGAAGTAAAAGGTTAAGGGAATCGAGAGAGGGGAATGTATATATAGGCGAGATGCCATTAATGACCAATACAGGCACCTTTATCATTAATGGGACAGAACGTGTTGTTGTCAGTCAGCTTCACCGTTCACCTGGTGTATTTTTCAGCCACGATAAGGGGAAGACACATATCAGTGGAAGACTCCTTTATTCTGCAAGGGTAATCCCTTCACGAGGTTCATGGCTTGATTTTGAGTTTGATACAAAGGACATCCTGTATGTAAGGATTGATAGGAGAAAAAAGCTTCCTGCAACAATAGTCCTTAAGGCCCTTGGTTATTCGAACGAAGATCTTTTAAAGATTTTCTACCCGATAGAGATAATCACTATAGAGGGCAATAAGTATAAGCGGGCTGTGAGTGAGGTATTGATAGGTCTCAAAGCTACCCAGAACTTAGTTGCGCCTGATACGAGAGAATTAATTGTGAAGGAAGGGAGTAAGATCACAAGAGGTGCTCTCAAAAAGATGGAGGCATCCGGAATTAAGGCAATACCTATCTCTAAAGAAGAAATTGTTGGGAGGGTTACTCTAAGAGACATTATTGATCCAACGACTGGAGAAGTGATACTCGAGGGCAATGAGATTATTACAGAAGAGGCTTTAAATAAAATTCTTTCTCTTGAAATTGGTTCTCTCAACCTCCTTTTTATAGACAATGTTCATTTTCTCCCGTCACTCAGGGATACCCTCCTGACTGACAAGGTGACCAAGCAAGAAGAGGCACTTGTAGAGGTATATAAAAAATTGAGACCTGGCGAGCCTCCTACTTTAAATGCTGCAAGAGAATTATTTAATGGATTATTTTTTGATCCTAAACGGTATGACCTTTCACCTGTGGGACGGTTGAAGATAAATAAGAGGCTTGGTATAGAGATACCGCTCGAAACCAAGGTCCTCACCGATAAAGACATAATTGAGATAGTGAGATATATTTTGGGTCTCAGGACAGGAAAAGGAGAGATTGATGACATAGATCATCTTGGAAATAGAAGGATTAGAGGATGTGGAGAGCTTCTCGAGAATCAATTAAGGATAGGACTGGTAAGAATGGAGCGCGCCATAAAGGAGAAGATGACTCTTACGGATCTTGAGACAGCAATGCCTCATGATTTAATAAATGCAAAGCCTGTTATGGCTGCAGTAAAAGAATTTTTTGGTTCGAGCCAGCTCAGCCAGTTTATGGACCAGACAAATCCTCTGTCCGAGATCACTCATAAAAGAAGGCTTTCAGCCCTCGGCCCAGGTGGTCTCACCAGGGAGCGGGCAGGTTTTGAGGTGAGGGATGTGCACCCGACACATTACGGAAGAATTTGTCCAATAGAGACGCCTGAAGGTCCTAATATTGGACTTATCACATCCTTAGCAACATATGCGAGGGTAAATGATTTTGGATTTATAGAGGTTCCTTACAGAAAGGTTGTGAACGGACGAGTGACAAAAGAGATAGAATACCTTTCTGCTATAGATGGTGAAAAATATATCATTGCTGAGGCAACCTCACCTGTAGATAAAAGTGGGAATCTCATCGGAGAAACAGTTTCTGCAAGAGTTGGTGGAGATTTCAGGATGGTATTGCCACAGGAAGTGGAGTACATGGATGTGTCT
Source organism: Nitrospira sp. (assembly GCA_016873595.1). Taxonomy (GTDB): domain Bacteria; phylum Nitrospirota; class Thermodesulfovibrionia; order Thermodesulfovibrionales; family SM23-35; genus VGWZ01. The sequence continues at coordinate 6,592 of VGWZ01000063.1, read as the reverse complement.
CCGAAACAGATTGTTGGTGTTTCAGCTTCTCTTATACCATTCCTTGAAAACGACGATGCGAACAGGGCACTGATGGGTTCTAATATGCAGAGGCAGGCTGTCCCACTCCTGCAGCCAGAAGCTCCAATTGTGGGAACTGGCATGGAACATGTGGCTGCAAGGGATTCCGGAGCCATTGTCCTTTCGAAGAGTGCCGGTGTTGTTGAGAGCGTTGATGCATCAAGAATAGTGGTAAGGAGTAAAGACAATAGAGGGGGTGTTGAGATATTTAGCCTTATAAAGTTTCAGAGGTCAAACCAGGCAACGAGCATTAATCAGAAACCGATAGTCAAAGTTGGTGATGGAGTAGAAAAGGGTACCATACTTGCTGATGGACCGTCTACAGATTGTGGAGAGCTTGCTCTCGGGAAGAATGTCCTCGTTGCGTTTATGCCATGGGGCGGGTTCAATTTTGAAGATGCAATACTCATTAGCGAACGGCTTGTCAAGGAAGATATCTTCACATCAGTGCACATAGAAGAGTTTGAATTAGAGGCAAGAGAGACAAAACTTGGGCCAGAAGAGATTACACGAGATATTCCTAACGTTGGTGAAGAGGCGCTAAAAGACCTTGACGAGAGTGGAATAATCAGGACAGGTGCAGAAGTAAAACCAGGGGATATCCTTGTGGGGAAGGTGACACCTAAAGGTGAAACACAGCTCACACCAGAAGAAAAGCTCCTCAGGGCAATATTTGGAGAGAAGGCAGAAGAGGTAAAAGAGAGCTGTCTTTATGTACCGCCAGGGATAGAAGGAACAGTGGTTGATGTGAGGATATTTTCAAGAAAAGGAACAGAGAAAGACGAGAGGGCAAAGAGTATAGAAGAGGACGACATACAGAGGTTGCAACGTGACCTTGAGGAAGAGGTACGAATTGCAAAAGAGGAAAAGTTCAAGAAGATGAGAGAATTTCTTGTTGGCCAAAAAGTCTCAGAAGACCTCAAGGATTCTAAGACAAGAGAGATGCTATGCCCGAAGGGGAAGAAGCTTACAGGAGAGCATCTTAGCAGGGTGAAAGATGAGCATCTTATGAAAATTAAGATTGAAGATGAAGGAATACATGAAAAGCTGGAGGCAATAAAAAGTGAGGCAACCAATTATATACTCTTCCTTGAATCACGTTATGATGAGAAGATTGACAGGGTAAAAAGGGGTGATGAATTACCCCATGGAGTGAATAAAGTAGTAAAGGTATATATTGCGATGAAACGGAGAATCCAGATAGGTGATAAAATAGCAGGCCGCCACGGAAATAAAGGGGTAGTGGCTATGGTACTGCCAGTGGAAGATATGCCGTATCTTCCAGATGGAACACCTGTAGATATAGTTCTCAACCCACTTGGGGTCCCATCTCGAATGAATGTTGGGCAGATACTCGAGACACATCTTGGTTGGGCAGCGAAGGCTCTTGGACTTTTTGTTGCAACTCCTGTATTTGAGGGGGCAAAGGAATCAGAGATAAAGGATCTGCTCAAGAAGGCAGGCTTTCAGAGGTCCGGTCAAATAAAACTCTATGACGGAAGAACAGGTGAACCATTTGACAGTCCTGTCACAGTTGGATACATGTATATGATGAAGCTCCATCACCTTGTTGATGACAAAATGCATGCCCGTTCCATTGGTCCATACTCTCTTGTGACACAACAGCCTCTCGGAGGGAAGGCACAGTTTGGAGGCCAGAGGCTTGGTGAAATGGAGGTATGGGCACTTGAGGCATATGGAGCTGCCTATACACTTCAGGAGTTACTGACTGTAAAAAGCGATGATGTGACAGGCAGGGCGCGTATGTATGAAGCGATCGTGAAGGGAGATGCAATTCTTGAACCAGGTGTCCCTGAATCATTTCATGTATTAATAAAAGAACTCCAGAGTCTTGGACTTGATGTTGAACTTCTGGAGAAGAAGAATAAGGGGGAATAAGTTTGGCAGAAGATATCTATACAATTTTTCAGAGGCCAAAGAATCCAACGGATTTCGAGGCAATAAGGATTAAACTTGCTTCACCAGAAAAGATAAGAGAATGGTCTTACGGTGAGGTGAAAAAACCAGAGACGATAAATTATCGCACCTTCAAGCCGGAGAGAGATGGTCTTTTCTGCGCAAAGATTTTTGGACCGGTAAAGGACTGGGAATGTATATGTGGCAAGTACAAGAGGATGAAACATAGAGGGATAGTATGTGATAAATGTGGTGTAGAAGTTGTGCAATCCAAGGTAAGGCGTGAGAGATTAGGACATATTGAGCTTGCAAGCCCTGTCGCACATATATGGTTTCTCAAAGGAGTGCCGAGCAGGATAGGGACATTACTTGATATGACGATGCGACAACTGGAGAAGGTGCTCTATTTTGAAAGTTATGTGGTAATAGATCCTGGTGACACACCACTCAAGGAAAAAGAATTACTTAATGAGGACGAATATAAGAAAAGAACGTCAGAGTATGGTTCAAGGTTTAAAGCAGGGATGGGAGCAGAGGCAATTAGAGAATTACTCAGAAAGATTGACATTGAAGCCCTCACTATAGAGCTGAAGATAAAGATAAAAGAAGCATCATCCATTGGCGTGAAAAAGAAGTTTACAAAGAGATTGAGGGTTGTGGAGGCATTCAGAAAGTCCGGAAATGAACCAGAGTGGATGATTATGGATGTGATTCCGGTTTTACCTCCAGACCTCAGACCACTTGTCCCGTTAGAAGGAGGGCGATTTGCTACTTCTGACCTCAATGACCTTTATAGAAGAGTGATAAATAGAAATAACAGGCTTAAGAGGCTGATGGAGCTGAAGGCACCAAGTATTATCATCAAAAATGAGAAAAGGATGCTCCAGGAGGCTGTTGATGCACTTTTTGATAACGGCAGAAGGAGCAAGGTTCTGAAGACTACGACAAAAAGACCCCTTAAATCTCTGAGCGATATGATAAAGGGGAAACAAGGACGATTCAGGCAGAATCTTTTAGGGAAACGTGTTGATTATTCAGGGAGGTCTGTTATTGTTGTAGGTCCTGAGCTCAAACTTCATCAATGTGGTCTTCCCAAAAGGATGGCATTGGAGCTCTTTAAACCATTTGTATTCAACAAACTTGAGGTAAGGGGATTTGCAACCACTATTAAGGCAGCAAAGAAGCTTGTAGAGAAAGAGAGGCCTGAGATATGGGACGCCTTAGAAGAGGTGATCAGCGAACACCCAGTGCTTCTCAACCGTGCACCAACACTCCACAGGCTTGGTATCCAGGCATTTGATCCTGTTCTTGTTGAAGGGAAAGCAATAAAATTACATCCCCTGGTATGTACTGCCTTTAATGCAGATTTTGATGGAGACCAGATGGCTGTTCATGTCCCCCTTTCGATAGAAGCTCAGATAGAAGCAAGGGTCCTTATGATGTCTGTCAATAATATTCTGTCACCAGCAAATGGAAAACCAATAGTGGTCCCGACTCAAGACATGGTCCTTGGAATTTATTATCTTATGAAGGAAAAAAAAGGAGCACTTGGTGAAAAAGTAACTGACCAAGAAATTAACAAAATTAAAGATCCTGCTGAAAAACTCAAAGCAAAGTTGCAAGGGAAATATCCAAGCCCTAAGGATGTAAGGATTGCCTATGATTCTGGCCAGTTAAGCGAGCATGCAAGAATAGAAGTAAAAATTGATGGAGATTTTGTTGAGACAACAACAGGCAGGATTATATTCAGTGAAATACTGCCCGAGCAAATACCATTTTCGATGATAAATAAGGATATGACAAAGAAGGAAATCGGGAAGCTCATAGAGTACTCATACAAAAAAGCAGGCAAACGTGATACCGTTGTCTTTCTTGACAATCTCGAGAAACTTGGGTTTCAGTATGCGACACAATCAGGCGTTTCGATATGCATGGATGATATGCATATTCCGTCTAAGAAGGCAGAGCTCATACATCATGCAGAACAGGATGTTATTGAGGTTCAAAAGCAATATGCAGATGGTCTGATTACACATGGTGAACGCTATAACAAGGTTATTGATATATGGGCAAATGTTACCGAGAAGATTGCTGATGAGATGATGAAAGAACTCGGGACTGAAGCAGGTAAAACTTTTTCAGAAGAAGAACTTAAGGAAAGAAGGTCATTCAATAGTATCTTTATGATGGCTGATTCAGGTGCAAGGGGAAGCACTGCCCAGATGAGACAGCTTGCAGGTATGAGGGGATTAATGGCAAAACCTTCAGGAGAGATTATAGAAACACCGATTACCGCAAATTTCAGGGAAGGGTTATCTCCTTTACAGTACTTTATCTCTACACACGGAGCAAGAAAGGGTCTTGCCGATACAGCCTTGAAGACTGCCAACTCAGGATATCTTACAAGGAGGCTTGTTGACGTTGCACAGGATGTAATTATCATAGACAATAATTGTGGGACAGCAGACGGTATCACTGTGGTATCTCTCGTAGAAGGTGGTGAGATAATACAACCCCTTGAAGAAAGAATTCTTGGAAGGATCGTTGCCGAGGATATAAAGGACCCTATCACAAAAGAAGTAATCGTAAAGAGAAATCAGGAAATAGATGAGGAGCTCACACAAAAGATTATTGACGCAGGTATTGATAGGGTGAAGATAAGGTCAGTGCTCACATGCCAATCGAAGTTTGGTGTATGTAAAAAGTGTTATGGCAGAGATCTCGCAAGAGGTGAACCTGTTGAAACAGGTGAAGCAGTAGGAATTATTGCAGCACAGTCTATCGGTGAGCCCGGTACACAGCTTACCATGAGGACTTTTCACATCGGCGGTACAGCGTCAAAGATAGTAGAGAGGACAGTCCTTGAGGCAAAAAATCCCGGCACGATGAAGTTTATTAACATAGGTACAGTAAGGAACAGAGAGGGTCTCCTTGTTGTGATGAACAGGAATGGGAGTATTGCGGTGGTGGATTCAAAGGGCAGGGAAAGGGAGAAATATTCTGTTGTCTATGGCGCAAAACTTTTGCTTAAAGACGGGCAAAAGATTGAGGTAGGACAGAGACTTGTTGAATGGGATCCGTATTCCACGCCGATACTCACAGAGCTTGGCGGGAAAGTAGCACTTGGCGATATTGTTGAGGGAGCTACTGTAAAGGAAGAGGTTGATGAGACAACAGGTCTTTCACATAAAGTAATAATAGACTATCCTGCAAATATGAGACCAAGGATATCGATCAAAGATGAACATGGGAGGGTAACTCTCAAGATTCCGGGAACAAACAACCTTGCGAGGTATCTCCTTCCCTCAGGGGCACACATACTTGTTGAGAAGAACAATATGGTTTTCCCAGGCGATATACTCGCAAAGATACCGAGAGAGACGACGAAGACAAAGGATATCACCGGAGGTCTTCCAAGGGTTGCTGAGCTTTTCGAAGCAAGAAAGCCAAAGGAACAAGCGTTAGTCACAGAGATAGATGGAATGGTTGAATTTAGAGGTGCACATAAGGGAATGCGGGTCGTGGTGGTGAAGGGAGGCGATGACGCGAGAGAGTACCTTGTACCAAAAGGTAAACATGTGAGTGTTCACGAAGGCGACTGGGTAAGGGCTGGTGAGCCACTTATGGACGGAGCAGTAAACCCTCATAATATACTTGATATTCTTGGACCACGGGAACTTCAGAGATATCTTGTTGATGAAGTCCAGAAGGTATACAGGCTTCAGGGCGTCTCGATTAATGATAAACATATTGAGGTGATTGTTCGGCAGATGATGAAGAAGGTACGTATAGAAGACCCTGCAGATACCACGTTCCTTGTAGGTGAACACGTCGACAGGTTGCTGTTCCAGGAGGAGAATGTGAAAGTAAAGGCACAGGGTGGCAAGCCTGCACAGGGGAAACCGCTCCTTCTTGGTATTACAAAAGCATCCCTGACAACAGACAGTTTCGTCTCCTCAGCCTCGTTTCAGGAGACCACAAGGGTTCTCACAGAGGCTGCTCTTAACGGAGCTGTGGATGAACTCAGAGGGCTTAAAGAGAACGTGATTATGGGAAGGGTAATACCTGCCGGTACAGGCATGGCGAAATATAGGGACACCTATGTGAAGACAGAACTCCCATTACAACTTCTCCCTCCTGAAACTGCTCTTGAAAAATAAGAATATCATTCTATGTCTGATGCCTCACATGGAGTACTTTTCCTTGCAGATGTTATGCTTGGTCGGCTTGCGAGATGGTTAAGGCTTTTAGGATTTGACACATTATATTATAATGACATAAGCGACAACAGACTTCTCAGGATTGCAAAAGAACAGGGGAGACTTATCTTGACGAGAGACACACGCCTTATCAAGATAAAAGGGATTAAGGATTATCTCCTGATAAAAGCAAATGATTCCTTTTCACAACTCCTTGAAGTAATTGATACACTCAAACTCACACAATTTAATCTTCTGAGCAGATGCGTAAAATGTAACGGCATGCTCACACGGATTTTAGATAAGAATGAGATAAAGGACTCTGTTCCTGAGTTTGTTTTTCTTCATTTCAATCTTTTTTTAAGATGTAGTGACTGTGGTAAGGTATACTGGGAAGGGACTCACCCCAGAAAATT